>NZ_LUUM01000057.1:0-152748 GCF_001644125.1 Methylosinus sp. R-45379 | reverse complement strand
CAGGGCGCTCGGGTGAAGGTTTCCTCATCCTGAGGAGCCGCGAAGCGGCGTCTCGAAGGACGAGGAAACCTTCATGCGCTGCCATCTGGAGCTCCCCCTCGTGCTTCGAGACGCCCGCTTCGCGGGCTCCTCAGCATGAGGGGGAGGATTATCGTCCTACACCCGAGCGCCCTCATGGCCAAGGCCGCGGCTCTTGACGCAGCCCCAAAAATGTCGCATTTGAGCAAAGCTTTAGCAACAGAATAGACATTTGTGCGTAATGCGCGTCGGGGCGAGCGTTCGTGAAAAAGACTAAAATCGGCGCTCTCGTCGTTGCCGCGTGCGTTGCTTGCTTCGACGCTTCCGCGCATTCGGAGCCGGCGCCCGAGCAATCGGAATTGGAGCGTCTGGCGGCTCACGTCCGCACGCATCCGACCGATTACGAGCAGACCTACGCCTATATTCGGCTCGCGACGGAGCTGCACGACGAGGCCGCGATCGGCGCGCTCGAGCGCCTGCTGATGTATAATCCCGCGCTCGGCCGCGCGCGCAAGGAGCTCGGCTTTCTCTATGCGCGCATCGGCGCCTATCAGAGCGCGCTCTACAATCTGCGTGCGGCGTTGAAATCGGCCGATCTCGATTCCGCGCAGAAAGCGCAGATCGAAGCGCAGCTTCCCGATATCGAGAGACGCACGCAGGCGAGCCGCCTCTCGGGAAATCTGCAGATCGGCGTTCGCACGCAGTCCAACGCCGCCTATCTGCCGTCGAGCGGCCTCTATGACGTCGGCGGCGTGCAGACGCCGGGCGGCGTCACCGGACGACAATCCGACGCCAACACTTTCGAGCAGGCGCAGCTGACGCACGACTATGATTTCCAGAATCAGCGCGGCGACACGCTGGAGACGCGCGGGCTGGCCTATGCGACGCAGCAATTCGCATTGTCGCAATATAACGTCGCCTTGTTCTCGCTCTCCACGGGTCCGCGCTTCGGCCTATCGGACGTCGCGCCGGGCCTTTCGGTGAGGCCCCATGTCTCGGGCTCGGCCTCGCTCGTCGGCAATCTGAATTATCTCAACACGGGCGGCGCCGGCGTCAGCCTGCGTCAGATCTTCGGCGATCGGCTGTCGCTGGAGCCGGGCTTCGAATGGTCGCGGCTCTGGGTCAATTCGGGCGCCGCGTCGGGAAGTGGCGCGCAGACGGTGGCGACGATCGCGAGCGGCGATGTGTTCACCGGCTCGCTCGGCGTCAGCCTGCGCATTTTCGACAATGTGCGTCTCGAGGGACGCGGCGCCTTCTCGCGCGCGGCGGCCTATGTCGCGATGCAGGCCTCCGATCAATTCGACCTGCAGGCGATGTTGCGCCTGGAGGTCGATCCGCCGCTCGCGGAAATGCCGCGCCGATGGACCATCGCGCCTTACGCGCGATTCACGCAGATCGCCTTCGACATCGCCAATCCCGCGCTCGATCCGTTCCGCGTGCGACGCGACGACGCCTGGACCTATGGCCTCGCGCTGGACGCGCCGATAACGGCGGAATTGGGCGTCTCCGGCCATCTCGAGTTTCTGCGCAACGATTCGAACATATCGAGCTTCAAGATGCAGAATGTCTCCTTGACCTTCGGGCCGACGGCGAAATTCTGACAAGGGGGAGGCGATGCGAAATCTGCCCGGCGCGGCGCTCCTCGCGCTCTTTGGTCTTTGCGCGACGAATGTCCGCGCGGATGTCGTCGGCAATGTCGGCGCCGTCAATCCGGCAGCGCAAGGAACGCCGCCCGGCGGATCCGCCAAAGGATTGACGCTCGGCTATGGGGTCGTCGATCGCGAGCGCATCGACACCAAGACCGACGGCCGCGCGCAGATCGTCTTTCTCGACAAATCGACGCTCGGCGTCGGAGCGAACAGCTCGGTGACGATCGATCGTTTCGTCTACGATTCGGCCGCCGGCGCCGGCAAGCAGAGCCTGTCCATCACCAAGGGCGCGCTGCGTTTCATCGGCGGCGAGGTGAGCCATGGCGTCGGCATGGAGATCAAGACGCCCTCGGCGACGATCGCCGTGCGCGGCGGCATGGTGCTGGTGCGCGTCGGCGGCGCCGATTGCCGCGATATCGCTCGAGCGGGCGGATGCGACGAGATCGTGCTGCTGAATGGCGTCGCCACCATTGTCACTGCGAAAGGTCGTCGCATCCGTCTGACCCGTCCCGGCTATGGCGTGGTCATCGGCTCGGGTGGCGAAGAGATGTCCGATCCGGCGCCCGCCGGCGAGGCCTCGATCGAAGGCTTCGACCAGCAATTCGCCAGCCTGCCCGGCCAGACCGGCGGCGCGAGCCTCGGCTCGCTGCCGACGGGCGCGCAGGCGCTCGCGCATCTTGGGGCTCTTCGGGAGCCCGATCGCACGCCTTGGGCCGGGCTCGGGGCGATCGGCGCGCATTGGGGCGGCGCCGGCATAGCGCAGAGCCGCGCGCAGACGAATAATCAGACGGTCGCGACGCAGACGCACCAGGCTCTCGTCGCCATCGTCGCCGCGCAGCACGCCGTCACGGGCGGCGGGACGGCCTCCTCCGGCGTGACGATCGATCCCGGCAATCCCACCAGCGGCGCGGTGGGCGCGCTATTCGCGGGTGGATTTTGCGTGTGGGGCTGCGTGACGCCGACTTTCGTCTCGCAGAGCGTCTCGGGAACGATCACCACCATAACGCTGCAGGCGACTTTTCCCGGCTATGGCTATTTCCTGATCGCTTTGTCGGTGGATGCGGCGAACATAAATTATGTCGTAGGCCAGACCTCGGCGTCCTTCAACGGCGCATTCGGCGCTTCCATCGTCTATCATCCCGAGAGCGGCGCCGCGGCGCAGACCAATACCTATAACTTTGTGATCAATGAGCTGCTGAGCTGGTCCGGCGCGGTCTCGGCCAATGGGGCGCCGACCTCATTCACCGTCAGCGGCAGCGACACGCTGAATTTCGTGAATGCGGCCGGCATCGTCCTCGAGCCGCCGCCGACATCGACCAATGCATTCTTCAGCCTGCCGAACGGCTTCACGCAGACCTTCGACTTCTCTTATCCGTGACGGGCCGCCTTCGGCGGCCGAAGCCTCCAGTTCACGCCGGCGCTCGCGCGCCGCCGCCGTTTGCTGCGTCGCTGACCAGTCGATGCTCTCAGGACTTTCTCGGGGACGAATTCTGATTCGATCGAACGATTCCGTTCGATCGCAAAGCGCCCTCTCCAGCCGAAGCGGATGCCGATTCGGCGCTGGCAACCGCTGTGAACAGCTCTAGAGCCCGCGCCGAAGCGTCAGCGGCCGGCGATGTCGTCCCGATCTATCGAAAAGCGGCCGGCGATGTCGTCCCGATCTATCGAAAAATGGCGCGCCCGAAGAGATTCGAACTCCTGACCCCCAGATTCGTAGTCTGGTGCTCTATCCAGCTGAGCTACGGGCGCCTTACGGTCCGTTCCGCGTCACGAAGATGCGTCGAACCGGTGGAGAGGTCGTTTAGCGGCTACGAGGCCGCTTGGCAATAGGAAGATATTTCCCCCGCCAAGACGCTTGCGCTGCCCTACGGCTGCGATAATTACCGACGATCCTGATGCCGACGCTCCTTGAATGTAATAAAATAGGATTGATGATGGACGAGTTCGGGTCGAATGGCGTGCAGATCGCCTATATCGATTTTCCGCCGCTGACGGAGGATCGCGAGGAGCCGATCGTTCTCATTCATGGCTTTGCCTCGACGCATGCCGTGAATTGGCTCTTTCCCCAATGGGTCAAGACTTTGACCGAGGATGGACGGCGCGTCATCGTGCTGGACAATCGCGGCCATGGCCGCTCGGAGAAAATTCACGATCCTACGGCCTATGATCTCTCGATGATGGCCGGGGACGTCGCCAATCTGCTCGCGAGCCTCGGCGTCGCGCGCGCCGATGTGATGGGCTATTCCATGGGCGCGCGAATCGCCGTCACGCTGGCGTTGGACCATCCCGAGGTCGTCCGCTCCCTCGTGCTCGGCGGCATCGGCGCCAATCTCGTGACCACCGGTCTGCCGCGCGGCCTGGCCGAGGCCATGGAGGCCGAGCGCATAGAGGATATCGACGATCCGCTGCTGAAGATGTTCCGCGGCTTCGCCGAGGCGACGCGCGCCGATCTTCCCTCTCTCGCCGCCTGCGCGCGTGGCCCGAATCAGACCGTCGACCGCGCCCGGCTCGCCGCGATCACGGTTCCCGTGCTGATCTGCGTCGGCACGCGCGACGAGGTGGCCGGCGATCCGCATCCGCTCGAGCCGCTGTTCCCGGACGCCCATATCGTCGATATTCCCGGCCGCGATCACAATCGCGCCGTCGGCGATCGCGTCTTCAAGCAGGCGGTGCTCGATTTCCTCGCGCAGCGGGAATAGGCCGCGGAGCCAAGCCATGACCGACAGCGGCCCCGCTCGGCTCGTCGCCTTCTCCGGCGTCGATCCGCTTTTCACCCGCCTCTCGGCGGAGGCCGAGGCCGCCGCTGGCCGCGAGCCCAATATGGCGGCCTTTCTCTATGCGGCGGTTCTGGCGCAAGACAGCCTCGAGGCCGTGGTCGCGCATCGTATCGCGCAGCGTCTCGCGGCGCCGGAGCTGCCGGCGACCGTCATAGAGCGGCTCTGCCACGATCAGATGGCGCGAGATTCGGCCCTGGGCGCGGCGCTGCGCGCCGATCTCATGGCCGTTTTCGACCGCGATCCGGCCTGCACGCGGCTGCTCGAGGCGGCGCTCTATTTCAAGGGCTTCCACGCCATCCAGACCTATCGGCTGGCGCATGGGCTGTGGCGCTCCGGCCGCAGCGATCTCGCGCTCTGGCTCCAGAGCCTCGCCTCGGCGCGTTTCCAGACCGACATCCATCCGCAGGCGCGAATCGGCGCCGGCTTCTTCCTCGATCACGCAACCGGCGTGGTGATCGGCGCCACCAGCGTCATAGCGCACGACGTTTCCATGCTGCATGGGGTGACGCTGGGCGGCTCCGGCACCGCCGGCGGCGCGCGCCATCCCAAGGTGCGCCATGGCGTGCTGATCGGCGCGGGGGCCAAGCTGCTCGGCGACATTGAGATCGGCGAGCGCGCGCGCATAGCGGCGGGCTCTGTGGTGCTGGAATCGGTGCCGGCGCATAAGACGGTCGCCGGCGTGCCAGCCCGCGTCATCGGCGATGTGGGCGCGGCCGAGCCGGCGCTGACGATGGATCAGATCATCGACGAGTCGCACGATCCGGGGTTGTAGAAGAGTCGACTTCCACAACTTTTCCTCATGAGGAGCGGTCGGAGTCTCGCGGCTCACCCTCACTTCGAGACAGCGGCTTCGCCGCTTCCTCAGCATGAGGGCGAGACTGAAATCACGCGCTCACCCCCCGAACCGATTGCTCTTCGGGAACCCCCGCGGCGGCAGACGCCCCGCTTCCGCCCTATGGGCGATCCATTCGCTCAGCTCGCGCTTGTCCACGGTGAAGGTGCGGCTGGACGAATCGACCCAGGTCAGCCCGTCGGCGAGCGCGAAGACCTTGGCGTCGGCGACCCCGCCGTCCTTGTAGCGTTGCAGCCGCACGCCTTTGCCGCGCGCCATTTGCGGCGCCTCGGCGAGCGGGAACACCAGAAGCTTGCGATTCTCGCCGATGATGGCGACGTGATCGCCCTCAGCCGGGGTCACGATCCTCAGCTTGGACGGCGGCTCCACATTGAAGACGGCGCGGCCCTTGCGCGTCGTCGCGACGAGATCGTTCTGCGAGACGACGAAGCCGCGGCCGTCGTCGGCGATCAGCAGCAGCAGCGCATCCGGCGTCTGCGGCAGCACTTTCACGATCGCCGCATCCTCGTCGATATCGGCCATCAGCCGCATCGGCTCGCCATGGCCGCGCCCGCCCGGCAGCTTGGCGGCGTCCAGCGTATAGGCCTTGCCATTGGAGGCGAGCGCCAGAATCTTCGATGTCGTCTGCGCGAAGAAGGACGTTTCCAGCGCATCGTCGCCCTTGAACTGCAATTGCGTCAGATCGGCCACATGGCCTTTCAGCGCGCGTATCCAGCCCTTTTGCGTCACGACGATGGTGATCGGCTCGCGCTCGATCAGCGCCTCGGCGAGATCGATATCGGTCGCCTCGGGCGCATCCTCGAAAGTCGTGCGGCGCTTGGCGAGCTTGGCGTCGGCGCTGATCGTCTTCTTCAGCTCGCGAATCTGCGTGGTGATCGTCTTCCACTGCTTGCCCTCGTCGGCGAGCAGCGATTCGACCTCCGTCTTCTCCTCGAGCAGCTTCGCATGCTCTTTGCGCAGCTCCATCTCTTCCAGCTTGCGCAGAGCGCGCAGGCGCGTGTCGAGAATGTAATCGACCTGCACGTCGGTCAGCTCGAAAGCCGCTTTCAACGCCTGCTTGGGCTCGTCCTCCTCGCGGATGATGCGAATCACCTCGTCGAGATTGAGGAAGACGATGATCATGCCCTCGAGCACCTCGAGTCGGCGCACGATCTCCGCCAAACGATGACGCGAGCGGCGCTCCAGCACCTCGCGGCGATGATCGAGCCATTGGCGTAGAGCCTCGTCCAGCGAGACGACGCGCGGCACGGCGCCATCGACGAGCACGTTCATATTGACGGGGAAACGCACCTCCAGCTCGGAGAGCTTGAACAGCGTCTCCATCATCAGCGCGGGATCGACCGCGCGCGTGCGCGGCTCGATGACGACGCGCACATCTTCCGCCGATTCGTCGCGCACATCGCCAGCGAGCGGCGCCTTCTTCTCGACGATCAGCTCGGCGAGCTTCTCGATGAGGCGCGACTTCTGCACGCCATAGGGAACCTCGGTGACGACCGCGACCCATTGTCCGCGCGCGGTCTCCTCCTTGTGCCAGCGCGCGCGCAGGCGGAAGGAGCCGCGCCCGGTGCGATAGGTCTCGATGATCTGCGCGCGCGGATCGACGACGATGCCGCCGGTCGGAAAATCCGGTCCCTGCACGAAGGTGAGCAATTGCTCGGCATTGGCGTCGCGATGGGCGATCAGATAGAGCGCCGCGTCGCACAGCTCATTGAGATTATGCGGCGGAATGGAGGTCGCCATGCCGACGGCGATGCCTTGCGCGCCATTGGCGAGAAGATTGGGGAAGGCCGCCGGCAGCACCACCGGCTCCTGCTCCTCGCCCGAATAATTGGGGCGAAAATCGATGGCGTCCTCGTTGATGCCCTCGAGCAGCAGCCGCGCGACCGCGGTCATGCGCGCTTCCGTGTAGCGATAGGCCGCGGCGGCGTCGCCATCGACATTGCCGAAATTGCCTTGCCCGTCGACGAGCGGATAGCGCGAGGAGAAATCCTGCGCGAGGCGCACCAGCGCATCGTAGATCGCTTGATCGCCATGCGGATGGAAGGAGCCCATCACATCGCCGACGATCTTCGCGCATTTCTTGAATGGCGTGTTCGGGTCCAGCCGCAGCATCTGCATTCCGTAGAGAATGCGGCGATGCACCGGCTTCAAGCCGTCGCGCGCATCCGGCAGCGCGCGTCCGGTGATCGTCGAGAGCGCATAAGTGAGGTATCGCTCCTCGAGCGCCGTGCGCAATTCGACCGGCAGCGCATCTCCGCCGCCGTCTTCCGTCGTCGTCGTTCCGCTTTTCGCCATATCGCCGACTCCCGCCCTTTCGGCGTTTACTGCGTGCGCTTATATCCCGTCGCGACTCTGGCGTGAACCATTGCCGTCGCTGCGTGCTTCCACTAAGACAGCCGAGCTTTCGGCGTCCCGTCGCAGCGCCGTCTTTTCGAGCAGCATCTCATGAAGAAGCCTCTCCTGTTCGCGTTTTTTGTCGCCGCCGCCCTCGCAGGGGCCAGCGCCCGCTCCATGGCGCTGGAAGCCTCGCTGCTCGATTGGCTGCCCTTCCTGCATGAGGATGCGGCGGAGAAGAAAGACGCGCGTCACGGCTCGGCGCAGGCGCTGTGCAAGGAAGTGGAAGTGCCCATCGACGAAGGCTATGGCGTCAGCCGTCATGAGCGCCGGGTGGTGTGCGAGCAGGAGTGACGCGCCTCGAGCGAGCCTGAAGGCTCGCATCACGACGCCGCCGCAGCGGCCACATAGCGCGCGCGCGCCTGCGGCGTCGTGAGCCCGCGCGGGCCGAAGACGTCGCGCTGCAGAAAATGCCCGGTGAGGCGGAAAGCCGCCGCCAGCTCCCCCGCATCGGCCGGCGCAGGCGCCGGCATTCGGAGAAACTCCGGATAGGGCAGCAGCCTGTCGCGCCAGGGCGCGCCGGCGGCGCGGGCGACGGCGCGGCCCGTCTTGGGCGACACAAAGGCGAGATCGGCCGTCTCCCCCGTCAATGCGCAGCGCTCGAGATCGAGGCCGAAGCCCAGCGCCGCCAGCAGCGCCAGCTCGAAGCGCGCCATCAGCGCCGGGGCGAGATCGAGCGAATCGAGCCGATCGGCGATCACCTCGGCCATATCGAACAATTCGCCATGCGGGTCGCGCTCCGGCAGCAGCCGTAGCAGCGCGCAGAGATGTCCGACGCCATGCAGAGCGAAGGCGCGGTCGATGAGTCGCGCCGCCCGCGAGCGCAAAGGCTCCACGGCGAAAGCGCCGAGATGCTGCTCGAGCCGCGCCCGCCAGGCGACCTCGACACTATTGCCCGGCTGCAGCACGGAGCGCAGCGCGCGGCCGGCGCCGCCGCGGACCATGCCGGCGTGACGGCCATGCGCGCGCGTCATCAGCTCCAATATGACCGCGGACTCGCCGTGGCGCTTGACGCCGATGACGAGCCCTTCGTCCCGCCAATCCATCTATCCTGTCACAGCTCGGAGAGCTTCACATCCGGCGTGTATTTGAAATCATAGACGTCCTTGGTGATCGCCTGACCGCAGATCACCTTGCCTTTCGTGGCGTCGAAGGTCAGCGTCGGCGAGCCGTAGAGCGACCAGCCGAGGCTCAGCGCCTCGGTGACGCGCTTGCAGAACTCCACATCGTCTGGACCGGTCAGATAGCGATAGACGGTCGATCTCTTGCCTAGAGTTGCGGACATTGTGACCCCTCGAATGGCCGGCGGGCGATTCGCCCGGGCGCTCGCGCCGTCATCTTCGCGCCCGCGGCATCGCGCAAGGATTTTCTCTAGCGCCGCCCGGAATTGAAGAGCCGCAGCACGAACCAGATCGGCACCACGATGACCGCGCCGGTGATCACATAGCCGATGACCGTATGCACCGCGCCGAAGCCGAGCGAGGAGATGCGGTCGAAGAAGCGCCGCGCGCCATGGACGAGATCCATGGGCTCGATCTCCAGCCACATCAGCAGCGCGCCGACGACCAGCGAGACGAATAGCAGCTTGACGAGCACTTGCAGCGGCGAGCCGCCGAGAAAATCATGGAGTCGACTATTGGAGGCCATGCGTCCTTCGCTCTCGATTGCGGTCCCTGCCGATCGCCTCGTTTCGCGCTCTCCCTCTCCCCGCTCGCGGGGAGAGGGAGAAGGCGCGCCGCGAAACGATCACGCGAAATTCTATCAGAGGCTGTCGCCCTTGGGAGCCTCCTCGCGGAAGAGCTGCATCATGCGCCGCAGGAATCGCTCGGTAAAGGAGAGCGCGCGCTCGAACTCTTCCTCTCCGGGCAGGCCCTTGCGGGGGGCGGTCGCCTCGGGCGCGGCGCCGGGGAGCTTGGCGCGCAATTGCGCGTTCTCACGCGCGAGGCGCTCGATCTCCCCCTGCAGCGCGGCGCGCTCCTCTGCGGCGACTCGGCAGACGGAGAGCCCGCCGTCCACCGTGCAGAAGGAGACCGCGCCGGTCTGCTTGTCGAGCCGCAGCATGCCGCCCTCGGCCGGGCTCATGGCGAAGCGGCCGGCCTCGCTCTGGGAGGGCTCGGCGGCGGGGGCTTCGGCCCGCGCGGCGGCGGAAAAAAGCACGGCGAGACAGACGAGGGAAAAGATGCGCATCGGCTCCGACCAGTTTCAGCAGGCCGCCCCTCGAGGCCCCGCTCCGATGTGGCGAGAGGGGCGGCGCGCGTCAATAGGCGGGCAACAATCCTCCCCCTCATGCTGAGGAGCCCGCGAAGCGGGCGTCTCGAAGCACGAGGGGGAGCTCCAGATGGCTGCGCATGAAGGTTTCCTCGTCCTTCGAGACGCCGCTTCGCGGCTCCTCAGGATGAGGAAACCTTCACCCGATCGCCTTGCGGCGTTGCTCCCGCTCAGTCCTTGGGGCCGAGGAGCAGCACGCGCAGCAGGCCGGTCGGCCGGAAATCGGCGGCGCGCATCTCGAAGGCGGTGGGCGAGATTTTCTTCAGATCGGCGAGGCAGAAGCTAACGAGGCGCGTCGGCTTGCCCTTGTCCACCACGAGGCGGAATTGCCGAACCGGCGCGGCCGGCGCGCCGGCGCCGAGATCGAAGGAGATGCGGCGCTCCTGCAGCTCGGCGACATTGGCCTCGGGGAAGATCCGCGCCACGGGCTGCGGCTTTTTCGGCGCATCCGCCGCTATAGCCTCGTCCGGCGGAAGCGCGGCGGCTTCCTGCGCCGCCGAGCGCCGCGCCGCAGCGGCGGAGACCATTTTGTCGACGCCCGCGAGAAAGGCGCGATCGAGGCAATAATCGGCGCGGCGGCGCTCCACCTCCGCCGCCAGCTCCTTGGAGGAGCGCAAGGGCTCGCGCAGCACGCTGTCGCGCGCGACGCCGACGCTCGAGCGAAAGCGAAAATCGAGCAGCGCGCTCTGTCCGGGCGCGAGATCGAGCATGCGCGTCGCCGCGCCGAGCACCGACCAGCGCGGCGCGTAGATCGGATGTCCCGCCTGATCGACGCCATTCTCGGCGATGAGCCCGTCCTTGACGAGCCGCGCGCGGGCGTCCGGCGTCAGAGCGGCGAGCTTGTCGTGAAAAAAGCCGATCGGAACCAGCGGCAGGCCGCTGCGACGCAGCGCAGCGGTCACATCCTTGCCGTCGACGAAGGCGCTCTGCGTGACCGCGAGCGGCGCCGGCTTTTGATCGATGGTCGCGGCGAGGCCGATGTAATTGACAGGGTCGGCGCCCGGAATGGACCAGGCCGCATCGGGATCGGAAAAATCGATCTCGGGCAGAGGGAAGGTCACAGTGGTCCGCGCCGGCGCTGCGGTCGGATTGACGATGCGATATTTCAGCGAGCTGTTCTGCGCTCCGAGCGTCAGCTCCATCTGCTCGACGACGAGCCCCGCCGCCTCGAGCCCGGCGAGCTCCGGCCCGCGATGGACCAGCTCCTGAAGAGTCTCTTCCGCCCGCGCCCCCCAAACGCCGAGCGCCAGAACCGCCGCCGCCAATCCGGCGCTCCGGGGGAAAAGAAAATTCATCGAAAGCCGCCTTTCATTGCGAATGCGCGCGAGAATATCGTCTCCGGCGCGAAAGCGATATGGGCGGGCGCACAGCGCGATTGACGGCGATGGCCTATCGAATAGGCTGATATGCATTGCTCGAGATCATAGAGGGAGCGGATCATGGGACGGCCGGCTGCGCGCGTGAGCGATCCTGTGGCCCATCCTCTGCCGCCGGTGCTGACGCCCGGCCCCGGCAGCTTCAATGTGTTCATCGGCCAATTGCCGGCCTGGCGCGGCGTCGGCGGCGCGGCGGCTGCGGCCATTCAATCCGCGAAATCGGCCTCCGATGCGACGATCCAGGCCGCCGAGGCGGCGACGCTCGCCGCCGCCGGCACGCCGGGCGCGCCCGCCGCTCTGGCGGCCGAGCAGGCGACCAAGGCCGCGGCGGCCGCCAGCATGGGATCGCTGATCAGCGGCGCCGCCGGCGGCGCGGATATTCACATGTGCGCGACGCCGCTGCCGATCCCGCCCCATGGGCCGGGCGTGGTGGTGGACGGTTCCACCAGCGTCTTCATCAACGGCCTGCCCGCCTGCCGGCAGGGCGACACAATCGTCGAGGCGGTCGGCCCGCCGAACAAGATCGTCATGGGCCTGCCGACCGTGCTGATCGGCGGGTAGGGCGATCACGTTTTCAGGCGGTCGCGCTCTCTTCCTCGATCTTGGCTTCCAGAAGCCGCTCCGGCCGGGTCAGGAACGCCGCCGGAATATCGGCGCGGGCGTCCTCGGTCGGGCCGCGCACGGGCTCGGGCGGGGTCGCCCAGACGAAAGCGTCGAGCTTGCCGGTGACGGGGGAGGCCGGCGCCCAGCGCCGCGAAATGACGCCATCGGCGATCCAGGCCGGATCGCGCGGCGCGCGCGACCCGCGGGCGAGCCATTCGCGCACCGGCCCGCTGGGGCCGTTCTCGGCGTCCTCGAGCTCGGCCATCAGCAGGCAGACCTGGGCGGTCGGCGTCTTGCCCTCGGCGACCAGCGGAGCCAGCGCCTTGCGCGCGGCGCCGAAATCGCGCGCCGCGAGCGCCACGCGCGCGACGAGAATTCCCGCCTCCGGCGAATGGGAAACGGAGGAGGCGAATTTCTTCACACGCGCCAGACGCTCGGCGTTGGACTCGCTCGGCGCGATCTCGAGAAACGCTTCGGCGATATCGGGATGCGGATGCTCGGCATAGGCTTTCTCGAGCAGCTTCAGCGCTTTGGCGCTGTCGCCATGGCGGGCGAGCAGACGTCCGATCAGCGCGATCGCCGGAACCAGATCGGGCGCGCGCTTCACCGCCTGGCGGGCGAGATGCAGCGCCTCGCTCGGATGCTCGGCCTGCTTCTCCAGCGCCAGGGCGGTCTCCACCACGGCGCGCAGGCGCTGGGCGGTCGGCAGATCGATGGCCTTGGCCTTCAGATTGGCCTCGACGGCGATGCGCGCCTCTTCCCAATTGGCCTGGGCGCCGTGATGCTCGAGCAGCGCATGGCCGGCCCAGGGCAGCGGCGTGAGCTGATGCGCCTGATCGGCGAAATGATGCGCCGCCTCGTCGTCCTTGCGGCGCTTGGCCTCTATGTGCAGGCCGCGCAGGCCGAGAAGGCGCGTCTCCGAGAGCTGCGTCATCTCGTGAAAGGCGGTCTCGGCGCCGACGCGGTCGCCCTCGAGCTGGGCGACCTGCGCGCGCAGCAGATAGGTGAGCGGCTCCTTGTCGAGATTTTTCACCGCCTCCTTGGCGGCGCGCTTGGCCTCGGCGACATGGCCGGCGCCGGCCGCCACAATGCCGCGCGAGAGGGCCTGAAAGCCCCGCTCGCGGCGCTTGGCGCGGGAGTTCTGCTTCAAGCGCGCGGGCGCCTGGAAGAAATAGGCGATGATCGCCCAGGCGATGAGGATCGCCGCGATCGTCGCGAGCAGCGCCGCCGCGCCGACGACGAGCGTCGTCTCAATGTGATAGCCGCCCCAGTCGAGCGTGATCGAACCGGGCTGCTCGATGAGCCAGTGGAGGCCGATGGACAGAGCGGCCAGCGCCGCAATGAAGAAGAGCAGCAGAATCATGGGTCGTCGATCCTCGCCTCGGCTCTAAGCGCGCCTGCTTAGATTTTTTGTTTCAGCAGGATTATTGTCTGGCCCTGCTCAGTTCTTGGGTTTTGCGAGCGCATCCAGCGCGCCCGCGAGAATGGAGGCCGCCGCCTTTTCGGCCTCGACGCGCTGGCGGGCTTGTGTCTCCCACTCGCGCGCGACGGCCTTGGCGGCGTCGGGAAATTCGGCGAAAGCGGCCAGCGCCGTCTCGATCTCGCCGCGGTCGAGCGCCGCCTCCAATTTGTCGGCGATGTCGCCGATCGTGGCTTTTTCTTTCTCCGCGGCGCTGCGCACCTTCACCAGTCTGGAGGCGCCTTGCAGCAGCCGGTCGGCCAGGGGGGCGTCGGGCTTCAGATCGGCGGAGGCCTCGAGCTTGCGCACCAGCGGATGGAAGGAGGCGCGCAGCGCGCGCGCATCGGGAGCGCCCTTTTCGGCCAGAGGCGCGAGCGCGGCCAGCGCTTGCGAATCGGCGCCCTGGGCCGAGAGAATGGCGTATTCGGACGGGAAGGGGGCTCCCCGGTCCAGCGCCCGTTGCAGCGAATGCGCCACCACGGCGACGGTCGCCGGATTGGGGCCTTTCTCCTCCGGCGCGGCGGCCACGGGCGCGGGCGGCGGCGGGGCCGGCTCCACCTCGCGCGGGGCGCGGGTCTCGTCCTTGGCCGCGTCGAGCTTGTCGCGCAGCGCCTTCACCTCATCGGATAGCCAGTCGATCCGGCCCTCGAGGCCGCTGACATTATCCTCGACGTCCTGCACCTTCTGGTCCGGGACCTTCGCCTCTGCGCGGGGGGCGGCGGCGGGTTCTGCGCCATTGCGGGCCTGCTCCGCCAGCGCCAGGGCCGAGCGGGCGATGCGCTCCAGCTCGTCCAGACGGCGCGTCAGCGCCTCGATTTGGGCGATGGAAACCGGATTGGCCTCCGCCGCCGCCGGCTTGGCGGGAGCGGGCGGCGCCGGGGGAGGAGCTGCAACGACCGGCGCCGCAGGGGCCGGGACGGGCGCGGGCGTCGCGCTGGGCGCGTTCCAGGTGATGTGATCGCCGCCGGAGCGCGGCGGAACGGCGGGCTCGGCCGGCTTCGTCTCGACAGGGGCGGGCGTCGATTTTTGGAGGGGCTCGGCGAGCTTGGCCGGGCCGGGCTTGTCTGCCGGCTTCTCCGGCTTGCCGGTCGCTTTCACGATCGTCTCGCGCAGCGTGGCGATCAGCTTTTCCGGCCGCGCGAAAGTCTCGTCCACGACAGTGGCGAAGGCCGCGAGCTTCTCATTCTTGTCGCGGAAACGATAGGCGGCGATCGACCCCGCGGTCGCCAGCAGGCCGAGCGTCGCCGCCAGCAGCGTGAAGCGATGCCAATTCTTGCGGCGCGGCTTTTGCGCCGGCGCGGCCTCGCTCGCGGGCGCCGAAATTGCTTCGCTCTCCGTGCGCTCGGCCTCGGCCGGACGTTCGACGGTCGTCGTCGTCCAAGCGTCATTCGCCGATGATTCGCCGGCCGCGTGGCTATCCGCTGCGGGGTCTTTGTCGTGCTGCGCCATGTGCTAGGGGCTCCTCGCCGCAGCCCCTTATAGACGAGGCGGACATTCCGCGAAACATCCGCCGCTTCGTTCGAGCCACGCCGCGACGGGAATTTCCGGCGCGGGCGGCGGCGCCGCTCATCCCTGGCGGGCGAGCAGCGCCTTGATATGCTCGACCAGCTCGCTCTCCGGCGCGGAGAATTGCGCGGGCCGGGCGGATTTCCATTCCTCATTGGTGGAGATGGCGGCGCTCGCTCGCGCGCCCTCTATGAGGTCCTTGATCTGCACCTCGCCCTTGGCGCGCTCGTCCGAGCCTTGGATCACCACGGCCGGGCTGTTGCGCTTATCGGCATATTTCATCTGCGCCTTCATGCCGGAGGAGCCGAGATAGAGCTCCGCCGAAACGCCGGCGTTGCGCAGAGCGGCGACCATGCGCTGATAATCGGCGATATGGTCGCGGTCGAGCGCCAGCACGACGACCGGGCCGAGCCGCGCTGCCGCCGAAACGACCGGGCTGCCGACCAGCTTCAGCGCCGCATAAAGGCGCGAGACGCCGATGGAAAAGCCCGTCGCCGGCGTGTTGTCGGAGCGGAACCGGCCGATGAGCCCGTCATAGCGCCCGCCGCCGCCGACCGAGCCGAAGCGCACCGGATGGCCCTTTTCGTCCTTGGTCTCGAAGGTGAGATCGGCCTCGAAGACCGGCCCCGTGTAATATTCGAGCCCGCGCACGATGGAGGGGTCGATGCGGATGCGCTCCGGGCCGAAGCCGGCGTCACGAACCAGATCCTCTATCTCCAGCAATTCCTCGGCGCCTTCCGCGCCGACATTGCTGCGGCCGAGCAGCTCGAACAGTCCGAAGCGCGGCTCGCCGTCCTTATATTGCCCGCCGAGCGTGAAGGAGAGGATCGTCGCCACCGCGTCATCGGCGAGGCCGGCGCCTTTGGTGAAGTCGCCGCTGTCGTCCTTGCGGCCGGGGCCGAGCAGAAGCTTGACGCCTTCGGGACCGAGCCGGTCCATCTTGTCGATGGCGCGCAGCACGGTGAGGCGGCGGCCGGCGTTCTCGTCGCCCTCGAGGCCGATGGCCTTCATCACCCCGTCCAGCACTTTGCGGCTGTTGATCTTGATGACGTAATCGCCGCGCGGAATGCCGAGCTTTTCCAGAGTGTCGGCGGCCATCATGCAGATTTCGGCGTCGGCGGCCGGCGAGGCCGCGCCCACCGTATCGGCGTCGAATTGCATGAATTGGCGGAAGCGCCCCGGCCCCGGTTTCTCGTTTCGATAGACATTGCCGAAGCGATAGCTGCGGAAGGGTTTTGGAAGCCGGTCGAAATTCTGCGCGACATAGCGGGCCAGCGGCGCGGTGAGGTCATAGCGCAGCGACAGCCATTGCTCGTCGTCGTCCTGGAAGGAGAACACGCCCTCATTGGGGCGGTCCTGGTCCGGCAGGAATTTGCCGAGCGCGTCGGTATATTCGATCGCCGGGGTCTCCAGCGCCTCGAAGCCATAGAGCTCATAGACGGAGCGAATCACGTCGAGCATGCGGCCGGTGGCGGCCAGCTCTGCGGCGTCGCGGTCGGCGAGGCCGCGCGGGGAGCGGGCCTCTATCTTGGATTTCTTCTGGTCTGACATTGGGTGCGCCTTTTCGGCGCTCTTCCTAGCATTTTTGCGCGGCGAGGAAAGCCGGGGCGTCGCCCCTCGGCCAGAACAGCAGATGGCTGCGGCAGTGGGGACAGTCCGAGCTGCCGAATCCCTCGAGCGGAACCGGCAGCGCGGAGAGCGCCGCGACGAGATCGCATTCGCCCTTCGTCTCTGTGATCCAAGCGCCGAGCGATTCGCCGGCCTCGGTCAGCTGGTCGATATGCCAGCGGCGCAGCTTGCCCTGCCGCATATGCCGGCCGAGCCTCGCGCGCAGCCCGCCCGGCCCTTTGGCCGAGCCGCAATAGAGATAGAGCCCCGGCGCGAGCGTCGCCGTGCGACGTCCTGCGCTGGCCTCGAGCGGGCGCGATAGCGCGATGAGCAGCGCATAGGCGCCCGGCGTGGGCGGCGCCTTTGATGCGGCGTGGATGAAAGCGAGCGCGGAAAACGATTGGTCGGGGGCCGCCGGGCGCTCAGCGCGCGCCGAGCGGCGCATCGAGGCGGAAGTGGTTTCTGACGCCATATTGCAGGCCGAGCTTTCGTCCGGGAATCGAGACGCGCATTTCCGGCGGAATGAGGAGGTCGAGCGCCTTCTGGTCGAAACGCGCGGGCAGGCGGGCCTCGCGCGCCAAGGCCTCCACCGTGTCGAAGCGCAGCGTGGACGTCCGATAGAAGCCGTTGACATAGCGCATTCTGATCTCGCCGATCAAATCATAGGCGCGCCGCATCGGCTCGGGGACTCTGGCGCGATCTATTCCATAGGCGAGCAGCAGGCCCGGCCGGGCGAGGAAGAAAATGCCGAGCGCGGTCGCCTTCTCGCAGCGCGGCTGGCGCATGATCCAGAACAAGGGAGCGTCGCCGAGCTCGCGATTAAAGCCGAGCATCATTCTGTGCCAGTCGTCGCTGGAGGCGAGCGGCAGCCAATCGGCGATGAATTGCGCATATTCGCCGTCGCCCGGCTCGAGGCTCGCGGCGCGCTCCTCGACCCAGCGACGCAAGAGATCGTCGACCGCGAGAGGCATAGGAAGACTCCGGTTCTTCAAAAACGACGAAGCGACCGCGAAGCCCCATTCGGCGAGAGACTGGCGCTGAGCGCACTTCTCTCTTCCCGCGCGACGGGCTTCGACGTAAAAAGGGGCTCCCCGTCCCGCGCGTACGCGAAACGGGGAGTTGGACAACACCGTGAGAACCTGAACCGCAAAGGACCGACCTCGACGGATGAGGCCGCGCTCCGGAGGGGTAGAGCGTCGCAGCAAGGAGAACCGCCTCAACGAACAAAGCGATGTCGCAAGTCGCAGAGCAGTGGAGGCGGGACCTAGACTTGTTCTTTGCAAGACGATTGCCCGTTTGGGCGCTCTCTTTATGCCTCGGCTCGTTATGTAATGCAACTACATAAATTGGGCGCAATGCCCGATTTGGCGCGGCCGCTATGCATAAACAACCGGCAATTCGCGCTCGACGCATTCTCGCCCTCCAGCTGATCCGGGCCGTGACCAGACCGACTCGACGAGAGATTTTGGGCTTTGGAGCAGGCGCTTTCGCCACTCTCGGCGGCGGCGCGCGCGCTAACGCCGCCGCGCCGGACGCGACCGAATGGCTACAGCGGCGGCTGCGCGAGGCTGCCCGCGCCGGAGGCGCCCTGCGGTTGCCGCCCGGCGTTCTGCGCATTCGCTCGCTCGTCATCGAGGATAAGGTCACGATCATCGGCGCCGCCGGCGGCTCTGTGCTGCAGGCGATCGGCGCCGGCCCGTTGCTGCGCGCCGCCAATATACTGGCGCTGACGCTGGAGAATGTGAGCTTCGACGGCGGCGGCGCACGCTTCGCCGATCGCCGCCAAGGCCTCCTCGATCTCGCCGATATTCCAAAGCTCGCCGTGACTGGCTGCACGATCCGCCGCTCGGGCGGCAGGGGAATAAATCTCCTGCGCTGCGGCGGGCGCTTCGCGCAGAATATCGTCGAGGATGTGCGCGACGCCGGCTATTTCTCGCTCGATGGGCTCGGCGTCGACATAGACAATAACAAGCTGCGCCGCTGCGGCGACAATGGCGTGCAAGTGTGGACGACTTCGGCCGGCCGTTACGAGGGCTCGCGCATCCGCAATAATGAGATTGTCGATATTCGCAATCTCTCCGGCGGCGACGGCGCCTATGGCAATGGCGTGAGCATTTGGGGCTCCGGCTTCGTGCGGGTGGAGAAGAATGTCATTCGCCGCTGCGCCTATACGGCGGTGCGCAACAACGCCGGCCATGATGTCGAGGTCGTCGGCAATGATTGCGCCGGCTTCGGCGAGCGCGCCATGTATGCGGAGTTCGGCGCCAAGCGCGCGAGCTTCCGCGACAATAAAATCGACGACGCCGGCGCCGGAATCGCGCTCGCCAACGCCGAGCGGGGCACGGACATAGGCTTCGTGATCGGCAATCGGATCACCGGCCTGCACGAGACGCATCCCGATGACGAGTTCGGCCCCATTATGAGCTGGCTCACCGGCATAGAGGCCGAGAGCAATGTGGAGATCGCCGGCAACACTGTGATCGGCGGCTGGATGGGCGTGCGCTGTGGCGGCTATCGGCAGAATATTCGCGTCGAGGGCAATGAACTCGTCGAGAATGATTATGGCGTGACCTTTCAGATCGGCGAGGGCGTCGGGCCGGCGGTCATCGCGCGCAATAAGATCATCGGAGCGAAAAAGGCGGCGATAGCCGCGATCGCGGGTCAGGACATTCTGCCGGGAGACGTCGCGCGGCCGGGCGCCGCGGCCAAATATCCGCGGCTCACGATAGAGGGCAATGAGGTCGGCTGAAACTTAACATTGCGTCAACAACCTCGAGCGCATGATCGCGGGCCAGTCCCTTGGAATATCTTCATGACGACGCTCGCCACCTATCTGCAGATCGCCAATAATCAGTCGAAATGGCAGGCGATGACCGCCAAATCGCCGGACGTCGCGACTCAGACGCAATATTTCGAGGATAATATCGGCAAGGTGACGTCGATCGACGAATTCATGAAGAACTCGCGGCTCTTCAATTATGCGATGACCGCGTTCGGCCTCGGCAGCATGACCTACGCCAAGGGCCTGATGCAGAAAGTGCTCGAAGGCGGCGTCTCCAGCAACTCGGCGCTCGCCAACACCATCAGCAGCGCCAATATCAAGGCCTTCGCGCAGGCATTCGACTTCGCCGCCAATGGCGAGACCACGACCACTTCCTCGACGCTCGTCGACAATGTGGTGAGCCGCTACACGGAGCAGGCGCTGGAAACGAGCCAGGGCGAGCAGAATCCGGGCGTGCAGCTCGCGCTCTATTTCCAGCAGCATGCGCCGGATTTGACGAGCGCCTACGGCATTCTCGCGGACAGCAATATTTTGACGGTCGTGCAGACGGCGCTCGGCATTTCGTCGAGCACCTCGTCGCAGTCGATCGACACGCAATATCGGCTGCTGTCGTCGAAGGTGAATGTCGACGACTTCAAGGACCCGAAGAAGCTGCAGCAGTTCATCGCCCGCTTCGCCGCCCAATATGATTACAACAATGGCGGCGACGCCAATTCGCAGAGCTCCCTGCTCTCGACGCTGTTCGATACGTCCGGCTCCGGATCGACCTTCGGGCTCGATTCCAGCCTGATGCTGAACATGCAGGGGATGAAGTTCGGCTATTTCTGATCCGGCGAAAAGCGGCTTCCGCGCAGGAAGCGGAAACCGCTTTTGGCAAAAGCGTCAGAGAATATTCACCGTCACGGTGATATGCGCGATCCCGCCCGAGCCCGAATACCAGTCATAGGAGAATGTGTCGGTTCCCGAGGCGTTGGGGCCTGCGTGGTAGAAGAGCTTGGTGCCGGGCACGCGCTGGGTGTTGCAGCGCGACCGCGGATTGCCGGGACGGAAATAGGCATAGCCGGCCTCGCGCCGAATCTCGACCCGGCCCTGTGAGGGGGCTTGGGTGAGCGTGACGCGATCGGGACTGTCGGCGCGCGAGCAGTCTGGATTGATCTTGGCGGCAAAGCCGAGCGAGGCGGTGGAGCCGCGCGGGACAGAAATCGTCCTCTGCACGGAGGCCTGGCTGCCGCCAGCGTAAATATAGGCGCGCGGGCCGGTATTGCAGGCGGAAAGGCCGAGAGCGGCCGCCAATAAAGCGATGCGTGCAAAACTCATGGTCGGCAATCCATTGGTGAGCGACGGCGCGTTCTAGCGTGAAAGCGCTTTGTTCACAATGGCCAGGGTTCCGTTTGCATTCCGTTTGCGGCGGCGCGCCAAAAATTCGGCGCGACTTCGCCGCGAGCCGGAAACATCTCGAACCTCTCGGACAAACGGAGGAAATCCCTATCGACGAAGCCGAAGCGGGGGCGTCGTCGAAACGAGGATTTTTCATGAAGCCAGTCATCACGGCTCTGGTTCTGGCCGCAGCTTTCTCCGCTGGCGCGCAGGCGGCGGATCTGCCGTCGCGCGAGCGGGTCTTCCAGCCGCCCCCGACGCCGCCGGCTTTCGCATGGACCGGCGTCTATGCGGGTCTCGATATCGGCGCCGGCGCGTTCGCCTCCGGCACGTCCGACGCCGGGGTCTCGGGCGGCGGGCTCGTCGGCTACAATCACCGGATCGGCCCGCTCTTCGTCGTGGGCCTCGAGACTGATTTTTCGGGGACCAGCCTCTCCGGCGGTGGTCGCGGACCCGATCCGCTGGGCCTGCGCGGACCCGAGGGGGCGCGCTCGCTGCCCTGGTTCGGGACGCTGCGCGGGCGCTTCGGCGTCACCGGCTTCGATTCCCGCGTGCTGTTCTACGGCACGGGCGGCTTCGCCTATGGCGACGTCGGCGGATCGGTCCGCGAAGGCTGGACCGCGGGCGGCGGCGTCGAATGGGCCTTCGCGCCGCGCTGGTCGGTCAAGACCGAATATCTCTTCACCGATCTCGGCGAGAACGGCGGCGGCGATCCGGGCGCGGCGCGCGGCGCGAGTTTTCACACCGTCCGCGTCGGCGTGAATTATCATTTCGATCTGCCGTCGCGGTGATCGAGACGCGTTCGCGCGGCTTGCTCGCGGCGCGGCGAATTGCTAGATAGGGCGTGGATGGCTGGCGGGGTTTCCCTTCCAGCCTCTCCGTATTTTAAAAACACGGGCATTTTCGATCGGGCCGCGCCGGCCAGTTCTCTGAGCAGAACTCTCGTTTCCTCTAGGCCTCGCTTCGGCGGCGGGAGGGGACTTCCGATCGAGAACGCCCGATCCGCAACGCCAACCCCATGCCGGCGCCGCGCCCGAAAGGGCATTCCAGGAGAACTCATGTCAACTGCTACTGAGCGCGCCCCGTCGCGCGAGGACTTTGCCGCCCTGCTCGAAGAAAGCTACGGAGAAAACGAAGCTTTCGAGGGTTCCGTCATCAAGGGCCGCGTGGTCGCCATCGAGAAGGACGTCGCCGTCATCGATGTGGGCCTCAAGACCGAGGGCCGCGTCGCCCTCAAGGAATTCACCGGCTTCGGCCGCGACCCGGCTCCCAAGGTGGGCGAAGAGGTCGAGGTCTATCTCGAGCGCATCGAGAACGCGCTCGGCGAGGCCGTCATCTCGCGCGACAAGGCGCGCCGCGAGGAGAGCTGGGTCAAGCTCGAGAAGGCCTTCGAAAGCAATGAGAAGGTCGAAGGCGTCATCTTCAATCAGGTCAAGGGCGGCTTCACCGTCGATCTTGACGGCGCCGTGGCCTTCCTGCCGCGTTCGCAGGTGGACATTCGTCCGATCCGCGACGTCGGCCCGCTGCTGAACGTGCCGCAGCCCTTCCATATTCTGAAGATGGACCGCCGCCGCGGCAATATCGTCGTTTCGCGCCGCACCGTGCTCGAGGAGAGCCGCGCCGAGCAGCGTCACGAGATTGTGGCCAACCTCGAAGAGGGGCAGGTCATCGAGGGCGTCGTCAAGAACATCACCGATTACGGCGCCTTCGTCGATCTCGGCGGCATCGACGGCCTGCTGCATGTCACCGACGTGGCCTGGCGCCGCGTCAATCATCCGAGCGAAGTGCTCACCATCGGCCAGACCGTGCGCGTGAAGATCATCAAGATCAATCACGAGACGCATCGTATCTCGCTGGGCATGAAGCAGCTGCTCGAGGATCCGTGGCAGGGCATCGAGGCGAAATATCCGATCGGCGCCAAATTCCACGGCCGCGTCACCAACATCACCGACTACGGCGCCTTCGTGGAGCTGGAGCCGGGGATCGAGGGCCTCGTCCACGTCTCGGAAATGTCCTGGACGAAGAAGAACGTGCATCCCGGCAAGATCGTCGCGACGAGCCAGGAAGTCGACGTTCAGGTGCTCGAGGTCGATCCGGTCAAGCGCCGCATCTCGCTCGGCCTCAAGCAGACGCTGCAGAATCCGTGGGAGGCCTTCGCCGAGAAGCACCCGCAGGGCTCCACCGTCTCCGGCGAGGTCAAGAACAAGACCGAGTTCGGCCTGTTCATCGGCCTCGATGGCGATGTGGACGGCATGGTCCATCTCTCCGATCTCGACTGGAATCGCCCCGGCGAGCAGGTCATCGAAGAGTATAAGAAGGGCGATGTCATCACCGCTCAGGTGCTCGACGTCGACATCGAGAAGGAGCGCATCTCGCTCGGCGTGAAGCAGCTCGCCAATGATCCTTTCGCCTCGGTCGCCGAAGAAGGCGCGGGTGGCGAGGTGAAGAAGGGCGCTGTCGTCACCACCGAGGTGCTCGAGGTGAAGGAAGCCGGTCTCGAGGTGAAGATCCTCGGCACCGACCTCACCACCTTCATCAAGCGCAACGAGCTGGCGCGCGACCGCGCCGACCAGCGTCCCGAGCGTTTCGCCGTCGGCGAGAAGGTGGATGTCCGCATCACCCTCTTCGATCGCAAGGCGCGCAAGGTCGCCGTGTCGATCAAGGCGCTGGAAATGGCCGAGGAGAAGGAGGCGATCGCCCAATACGGCTCCGCCGATTCGGGCGCCTCGCTGGGCGACATTCTCGGCGCGGCCCTCAAGGCCCGCGAGGAAGCGCCGAAGAAGTAAGACGACGATCGAGGGAAAGCGCTTTCCCTCGCTCTGTTCTCAGCGCCCGCTCTCTTCAGAGAGCGGGCGTTTTCTTTTTTGAAGCCGTCATGCGCCGCCTTCTGGACCTGTTCGCGCTTCGAGACGCCCCGCTTGCGCGGGGCTCAGCACGAGGGAGGCATCACGCGGCTCTTTGGTTTCGATTCCTCGCCGTCATCGCGAGCGGAGCGAAGCGATCCAGAGTCGCGGGGCGGCTCCTGGATTGCTTCGCCTTCGGCTCGCAATGACGCGCCGGTCACTCCGCGGCGGTCTTCAATTCCTCCGCGCGCACCACATCCAATCCGCGGAAGATCGCGCAGCGCTGGAATACGGCGATATCCGGCTTGACCTGCTTCTGATGGCAGAATTTCGCCGTCAGCTTGGCGAGGCCCTTGATGTCGCGGCCCGTCGCATAGGGGAAGACGGTGACGAGATCGTCGATCAGCGCATCGGCGAGCTTCAGCTCGAACTGATCCGACATCACGCGCCAGATGCGGCGCTTCGCGTCATCGTCCGGCGGGCTGTATTTGATGAGCGCGATGCAGCGGGAGACGATCGCCTCGTCGATATCATCGACGCGATTGGTCGTCAGGAACAGCAGGCCGTTGAAATATTCCAGCACACGCAGGAACACGCCGACCACGGCGTTCATGGCGATGTTGTCGTCGCGCCGCTTGATATAGACGTCGGCCTCGTCGATCAGCATCACCGCGCCCCAGCGTTGCGCGCGGGTGAGGATTTCCTTCAGCGCGGTCTCCATCGTCGCGACATTGAGGCCGAGCTGGCCGGAATGCACGCGATAGAGCGGCCGCTGAATAATCTCCGAATAGACTTCCGCAGTGAGCGTCTTGCCGACGCCGGGCGGGCCGGCGCAGAGCACTGTGGTGCCGCCCGACTTGCCGGCGACGATATCGTCCATCAGCACGTCCATCTCGGCGGTCAGAATGTCGATGAGATCGGTCTGCTCGGCGGGCAGCACCAGCTTCTGCTTCAGTGCGGGCTTATATTCATAGAGCTTCATCTCGTCGACATGCACCCACACATGGTGATGCAGATCGAGATGGAACATCAGAATGTAAGGGTGCACCGGAATGCGCTTGAAGAGATGTTCCGGAATCTGCTGCTGCATCACCGCGAGCTCGTCCTCGACGGTGAACTTATTGCTCTTCGACGCTTTGCGGATGAAATTGCCGAGCACGTCGCCGGGCGATTCCAGCGTCAGGCTGCGCGCCGAGAGAATGGCCTCGTCATTGACGAGGCGGGCGTCGCCGCCGCTGGTCGACAGCACCACGACATCCTTGCGCGACCAATCCGTGTCGCGATGCGAGGCGTTGGGGTCCTCGGCGTGAAAGCCGGTGCCGCGGCCGGTGAACTGCTGGCCATAGCGGCCGCGCCAATCGAAATAGGTCTCGGTCGCCGTGTCGAAGGCCGCGATCAGCTCGGGCGTCTCGCGGATAAAGCCTTTGACCGCGAGAATCTCGTTGATCGTGCGGCCCGCGATCTCCGCCGCCATGATGCGAATGGCGTTGGTGGTCAGCACGCCCTTGGCGTTGGATTTCAGCTCGATCATCACCTTGCCCGCCTCGTCGTTGGAGGCCGGCACATAATCGAAGCGGGTGATGACGTAAGGCAGAGGCTTGGAGGCGACGCTCGCCGTGAACAGCCAGCCGCGAATGGCGTCGGCGGTCAGATAGCGCACCATCGCCGGCAGAACCAGCTCGAGCTCGGTGGCCTCGAAGCGCTTGCCGCCGGCCTTCAGCGCGCCGCGCAGCGTCGCGAGCTGCGCAGCGCGGGCGCGCATGTCCGGGCCGGCCGCGCGATAGAGATCCTCGAGGAAGGTCAGCTCCTCGTCGGAGAGATGAGAGAATTCGACCTCGACTCTGTCGCTGAAGCGCAATTGTTCCGCGAACCCTGCACGGGCCGGGAATCGCGCCATCAGCGATTCGACATATTGGCGTTCGATTTGAATATTCATCGCCGCTCTCGCCTGTCATCGGGATAGGGGGGAAGCGTCAGAATGCGCGTGTCTTCGACAGGCCCTCCGACGGTGAAGTGGTAGACGTCCTGGAACTGCATATCGCCCGGCGTCAGGCCCAGAAGCTCATGGACCGTGTCGTCGAAGAAGCAGCCGATGCCGGTGCCGGCGATGCCCGCCGCGGTGGCCCAGAGATAGAGAGCCTGGCCGATGAGGCCGGCCTCGAAATGCAGGCGCCGATAGGCGAAGGCGCCGTCCGCCGCGAGCGCGCGGTCGAATTCGGCGATCATCGCGACGCTGAAGCAGCCCTTGCCGGAAATGGGCTGCAGACAAGCGAGCTTGGTCGCCTCTTTTTCCACAGAGCCCGCATAGAGCCGATAGAGCGGCAGACCTTCCAGCTCGACCAGCGCCCATTCGAAGTCCTTGCGCGAGGCGTCGCGCAGCCGCGCGGCGACATCCGAGTCGCGCTGCAGCGCATAGAGGCCGGGCTCCAGGCCATCGACGCGATGCACGAAGAGAATGAGCGTGATCGCCGCGCCCCAGGGGAAGGCGGAGAGCAGGGTGGATTCGCTCGGCAGCGTCGAGGCGATGAGCGCGGCGAAGGCCTCGCGCGAGATGGAGGTGGTTCCGTCCATCTTCTGCGCGCTGCGGCGCTTGCGCACGGCGGCGCCGATGGAGACGCCTTCGAAACCGGGCGCCGGCCATTGCGCGCGCGTCGGCGCCGGGGGCTTGGGCTGGCGCGGCTTGCGGCAGAATTGCCCGGCGAGATCGATGATCGGCCAGCCGTCGTGATCCTCGCTCAGCCGATTGGCCTGGCCGCGGAACTCGCGCGGCGCGTCGATGAGAGCGAAGAGATCGAGCGGCGTCGCCGGCCCCGGCTCGGTCGCGATCCACATCAGCAGATCGGGATGCTCCGGCTCGC
The DNA here is from genome assembly GCF_001644125.1 of Methylosinus sp. R-45379. Lineage (NCBI taxonomy): Bacteria > Pseudomonadati > Pseudomonadota > Alphaproteobacteria > Hyphomicrobiales > Methylocystaceae > Methylosinus > Methylosinus sp. R-45379. The sequence continues at coordinate 126,377 of NZ_LUUM01000057.1, read as the reverse complement.
GCTTGTGCCAGGCGTCGTCACGATCGAGGCCGACGAGCGCGGCGATCTCGCCGTCGGAAGGATCGGCCAGCGCCTGCGCGCGCCAGCCGAGCGCGGCGGCGGCCTGGGCGACGGCGCCGATCGCATGGCCGGCGTCGAGCTGGCAATAGCGAAAGGCGCGCTCGCCATATTTCCACGCCTCACGCCAGGGAATGGAGGAGAGGGCGAGCAGAAACCCGCCCTTGGGCAGCACGCGCGGCGCCGTATAGGTCGCGCGCTCCTCTAGCGCATGCAGCAGCGGCGCATAATGATAGAGTGCGGCGCCGGCGCCGAGCCCCTCCACCGCATCCAGCAGCACATAGCTTTCGGTGGGATGCAGATTGCCGGAGGAGGGGTTGTTGCGCAGCGCCCAGGTCGAGCCTTCATAGCTCTTCCAGGCGCTTATGCCGAAGGAAAGCTCGAGGAACAGGCCGAGCGCCCGAAGATCGAGCGCCGCCGGCTGCGGCGCAGGGCCGGGGAAGGAGGGCGTCTCCTCTATGATGGGCAGCGGCGTCTGCCGCACGCCCTCGAAGAGGCGGAAGGGCGAGGGCTGCGACGTCCAATCGAGAAAGCCCGGACCCATCGCATAGCGGTTCGGCGCATGCTTGGTGCGCCGATGGTAGCCGCGAATTTCCGTCGGCATGGTATCGCGATCGTCGAAGCTCATAAGCGCTCCCGCTCCCCGCCGCAGAGACGGGGAAGGTATGGATTTTGATTGTCGGCCACTCGATCGGATCCCGACACGCAGCCTAGGGGGATTCAAGGATCGTGCCTTGTTCGCTGCGCCGCAAAAAAATGATCGGCGCCAGCAAAATCAGTCTGATAGTTAAATGCAGCCGTGTCGGTTTGGGAACGGCTCGAACAAAAGGAGCCTACCGATGTCGCAAATTGTCGAAGTCGCAGCCGCCGAGCATCGGCATTTTGGCGCATTGGTGACGATTCGCGTGGGCGAGCAGCCGCTGCGGCGGCTGACCCCGAACGAGGCGGGCATTCTCTCCCGCGCGCTGGCGGCGGTCGCCAATGGCTCCAGCGCGGAAAAGACCATCTTCATGAGCCCGATCGCCAGCGATCACGAGTTCGAGGCGCAGGTCCAGGACGATGGCGTCACGGTGAAGGCCACGGACGGGCCGGAAATATTTCTGGACTGGACGCAGACCCGCATATTGGCCGAGGCGCTGGCGAAGCTGGCGGGCTGACGCGGGCTTCGTCCCGCTCGCGCGCTCATGCTTGCAACCCGAGGCGAAGGCGCGTATTTTCATCATCGGATCGGCGCAGCGCCGATGAGACCGAGGAACTGAGCTTTGGCGGCAATGGCCACCATCACGATTGACGCGGCGCGCTCCTCGGCGCTCGAGACCGCGCGTCTTCTTTCGAGCCTGCTGCTTCTTAGTCGCCCCTGAACGCCCCCAGGGCCGCCCGGCCCAGGCATTCAGGGGACTGCCGAGCTAAGACGAAACGAGAGCGCCTGCAGAGCGGGCCGAGCAGTTCAGGACGAAGCCATGACCGACAATAATCCTTCCGCCGCCCGCGACGCCGATCGCGTCGTCATTTTCGACACCACTCTGCGCGACGGCGAGCAGTCGCCCGGCGCCTCCATGAACTTCGAGGAGAAGCTCGAGGTCGCCGACATATTGGACGAGCTGGGCGTCGATATCATCGAGGCCGGTTTCCCCGTCGCCAGCCAGGGCGATTTCGAATCGGTGCTCGAGATCGCCAAGCGCGTGAAGAACGCGACCATCGCCGGACTCGCCCGCGCCGCCGCCAAGGATATCGACCGCTGCGCCGAGGCGCTGCGCCACGCCCGCAATCCGCGCATCCACACCTTCATCTCCACCTCGCCGGTCCATATGAAATACAAGCTCCAGATGGAGCCGGAAAAAGTATTGGAGATGATCGCGTCTTCCGTCTCGCGGGCGCGCAATCATGTCGCCGATGTCGAATGGTCGGCCGAGGACGGCACGCGCACGGAACATGATTTCCTGTGCCGCTGCGTGGAGACGGCGATCGACGCCGGCGCGACGACGATCAATATTCCAGACACGGTCGGCTATTCGACGCCGCAGGAATATGAGGCGCTGTTCCGCATGGTGCGCGAGCGCGTGCCCAATGCCGACAAGGCGATCTTCTCGGTCCATTGCCATGACGATCTCGGCCTCGCGGTCGCCAATTCGCTGGCCGGCGTGCGCGGCGGCGCGCGGCAGATCGAATGCACCATCAACGGCATAGGCGAGCGCGCCGGCAACGCAGCGCTGGAAGAAGTGGTGATGGCGATGCGCACGCGCCCCGATGCGCTGCCCTATCGCACCAACATCGACGCGAAACTCCTGACTCGCGCGTCAAAACTCGTCTCGGCGGTGACGTCATTCCCGGTGCAATATAATAAGGCCATCGTCGGCCGGAACGCCTTCGCGCATGAGAGCGGCATCCATCAGGACGGCATGCTCAAAAACGCGCATACGTACGAGATCATGACGCCGGAGAGCGTCGGCGTGTCCAAGACCTCGCTGGTCATGGGCAAGCATTCCGGCCGTCACGCCTTCAAGGAGAAGCTCAAAGAGCTGGGCTATGAGCTGGGCGAGAATGCGCTGGAGGACGCCTTCAAGCGCTTCAAGGATTTGGCCGACCGCAAGAAGCTCGTCTATGACGAGGATATCGTCGCGCTGGTGGACGACGAGATCGTGACCGCCAATGACCATATAAAGGTCGCGGCGCTCACCGTCATCGCCGGCACGGCCGGGCCGCAGACGGCGGCGCTGACCCTGGACATAGACGGCGAGAAGAAGACGCATCAGGCGACTGGCAATGGTCCCGTCGACGCCATTTTCAACGCCATCAAAGCGCTGGCGCCGCATGAGGCCTCGCTCGAATTGTTCCAGGTCCATGCCGTCACCGAAGGCACCGATGCCCAAGCGGAAGTCTCGGTGCGTCTGTCGGAGGACGGAAAATCGGTGACGGGCCGCGGCGCCGATCCGGATACGCTGGTCGCCTCGGCGCGCGCTTATGTGGCGGCGCTCAACAAGCTGATGGTCAAGCGCAATAAGACCAAGCCCGAGGCGATGAGAGCGGGCTGAGGCTTTCGCCTGTTCATATTATTCGAGGGACGCGGCGACGCGTCCCTTGTTTCGTTTTGCCGGCTGGCCCGAAATTCTCTACAAGGTTCGCGGATGGCGCGACGTCCCGTCATTGCGAGGAGCGAAGCGACGAAGCAATCCAGAGCCGCGGCCCACGGCTCTGGATTGCTTCGCTTCGTTCGCAATGACGGCTGTCCGCGCCTGTCATCGACTCCAAGCGAAGGAAGCGCGAAATGCCGTCACTCGACAGTTTCAAAGCCCTAGAGACGCTAAAGGTCGGAGACGACACCTATCACTTTTTCTCGCTGAAGGCGGCCGAGGCCAATGGCCTCGAGGGCGTCTCGCGACTGCCCTATTCCCTGCGCGTGCTGCTCGAGAATCTGCTGCGCAACGAGGACGGCCGCTCCGTCACCAAGGAGAATATCGAAGGCTTCTCCAAATGGCTGACCGAGAAGGGCAAGGCCGAACGTGAGATCGCCTTCCGCCCGGCCCGCGTGCTGATGCAGGATTTCACCGGCGTTCCCGCCGTCGTCGATCTCGCGGCGATGCGCGACGCTTTCGTCGCGCTCGGCGGCGATCCGCAGAAGATCAATCCGCTGGTGCCGGTCGATCTCGTCATCGATCACTCCGTTATCGTCGACGAATTCGGCACTAGAAAAGCGCTCGAGGCCAATGTCGAGCTCGAATATGAGCGCAATGGCGAGCGCTATCGCTTTTTGAAATGGGGCCAATCTTCCTTCGACAATTTCCGCGTCGTGCCGCCGGGCACGGGCATTTGTCATCAGGTCAATCTCGAATATCTCGCCCAGACCGTCTGGACGAAGAAGGAGAAGAGCCGCAACGTCGACGGCAAGAAGGAGACGATCGAATACGCCTATCCCGACACGCTGGTCGGCACCGATTCGCACACCACAATGGTGAATGGTCTCGCCGTGCTCGGCTGGGGCGTCGGCGGCATCGAGGCGGAGGCGGCCATGCTGGGCCAGCCGCTTTCGATGCTCATTCCCGAGGTCGTCGGCTTCGAGCTGACAGGCGAGCCGAAAGAGGGCGTCACCGCCACCGATATCGTGCTCACCGTCACGCAAATGCTGCGTAAGAAGGGCGTTGTCGGCAAATTCGTCGAGTTCTTCGGCAAGGGGTTGCCGCATCTCTCGCTCGCCGATCGCGCGACCGTCGCCAATATGGCGCCGGAATATGGCGCGACCTGCGGCTTCTTCCCCGTGGACGAGGAGACGCTGGACTATTTGAAAATGTCCGGCCGCTCCAATTCACGCATCGATCTCGTCGAGGCCTACGCCAAGGCGCAAGGGCTCTTCCGCGAGGCCGACACGCCCGACCCGGAATTCACCGACACCATCTCGCTCGATCTTTCAACCGTGGTTCCGTCCCTCGCCGGGCCGAAGCGCCCGGAGGGCCGCGTCGCGCTCGAGGATGTCGGAACCGCTTTCGCGAGCGCGCTCGCGAGTGAATATAAAAAGCCCGGCGATGTGACGCAGCGCTTCTCCGTCGAGGGCACGAATTACGATCTCGGCCATGGCGATGTCGTCATCGCGGCGATCACCTCCTGCACCAACACCTCAAATCCGAGCGTGCTGATCGGCGCCGGCCTGCTCGCCGCCGCCGCCCATGAGCGCGGCCTCAAGGTAAAGCCTTGGGTGAAGACCTCGCTCGCGCCGGGAAGCCGCGTCGTCGCCGAATATCTCGATAAGGCTGGCCTGCAGAAGGATCTCGACAAGCTCGGCTTCAATCTCGTCGGCTTCGGCTGCACCACCTGCATCGGCAATTCCGGTCCGCTGCCGGCGCCGGTCTCCAAGACGATCAACGATCATGACATCGTCGCGGCGGCGGTGCTGTCCGGCAATCGCAATTTCGAGGGCCGCGTCAATCCGGATGTGCAGGCGAACTACCTCGCTTCGCCGCCGCTCGTCGTCGCCTTCGCGCTGGCCGGCTCGGTCGCAAAGGATTTGACCAAGGAGCCGCTCGGCCATGACAAGAAGGGCGAGCCGGTCTTCCTGCGCGACATCTGGCCGAGCAACGCCGACATTCAGAAATACATCCGCAAGAATGTGACGCGCTCGCTGTTCCGCGACACTTATGCGGATGTCTTCGAGGGCGACAAGCATTGGCGCAAGGTCGACGCCCCCTCGGGCGAGACCTATAAATGGTCGGGCGGCTCCACCTATGTGCGCAATCCGCCCTATTTCGAGGGGCTGACCAAAGAGCCCAAGCCGATCCAGGACATTGTCGACGCGCGCATTCTGGCGCTGTTCGGCGATAAGATCACCACCGACCACATCTCGCCGGCGGGCTCGATCAAAGCCGCCTCGCCCGCGGGACACTGGCTCACCGAGCGCCAAGTCTCGCCGGCGGATTTCAACCAATATGGCACGCGCCGCGGCAATCACGAGGTGATGATGCGCGGCACTTTCGCCAACATCCGCATCAAGAACCATATTCTGCGCGATGAGGCGGGCAATACGCCGGAGGGGGGCGCCACCAAGCATTTCCCCGATGGCGAGACGCTCTCCATCTACGACGCCGCGGCGAAATATGCCGAGGAGGGCGCGCCGCTGGTCGTCTTCGCCGGCGCCGAATATGGCAATGGCTCCTCGCGCGACTGGGCGGCAAAGGGGACCATGCTGCTCGGCGTGCGCGCCGTCATCGCGCAGAGCTTCGAGCGAATCCACCGCTCCAATCTCGTCGGAATGGGCATTCTGCCTTTGACCTTCGAGGTGGGGACGAGCTGGGCCTCGCTCGGCCTCACCGGGGCGGAGAAGGTGACGATCCACGGCCTCGCCGGCGACACGCTGACCCCGCGCCAGACGCTCCACGCCGAGATCGTCTATCCGGACGGCAAGCAGCTGAGCGTGCCGCTGCTGGCGCGCATCGATACGCTGGACGAGCTCGAATATTTCAAGAATGGCGGCATTCTGCCCTACGTTCTGCGCCAGCTCGCCGGCTGATAAAGGCGGCGTCTCGGACGTTTTCTCCTTCTCCCACTTGTGGGAGAAGGCGCCCCTTGCGTCAGCGAGGGGCGGATGAGGGCTCGAGGGACTGCCGCGCGTTACGGAAAAGCGCGAATGCTGCGGGGACCCTCATCCGACCCCGCTTCGCGGGGCCACCTTCTCCCGTGAACGGGAGAAGGGAGCGCCCTTCCTGATAGATGAGCTGAATTCATTCATCATCTTACGGCAAAGCTTTTGACAAGCCGCCCGATCGGCTCCATGAGATGAATAATTCTCATCCATAGGAGGCGGCGATGCGGGCTCTGCCCTCGCTTGTGTCCTTGCGCGCGTTCGAGGCGGCGGCGCGGCGCGAGAGCTTCAAGCTCGCCGCTGCGGAACTCGGCGTCACGCCGACGGCGATCAGCCATCAGATCCGGGGTCTCGAAACCGAGCTCGGCCTGCGTCTCTTCACGCGCAAGGCGCGCGAGGTCGCGCTGACGCCGCAAGGTCTTGCGCTCTATCTCGATTTGCGCGTCGCCTTCGATTCCATGGCCGAGGCGGTGGATCGCGCGCGCCGGCCGAGCGAGCGCAAGCAGGCGGCGACCCTCTCCGCCACCGTCGCCTTCACCTCACGGGCGCTGGCGCCGCGCGCCGAATCCTTCCGCGGCCAGAATCCGGGCTGGGATCTGCGGCTGCACGCCTCCGACCGCCCGGCCAATCTGCGCGCTGGCGAGGCGGATGCGGCGATCCGCTGCGGCGTCGGCCAATATTCCGGCCAGGTGGCGACGCCGCTGTTCACAGACCGCTACGCGCCCGTGTGCAGCCCGCGGCTAGACATACGCCGCCCCAAGCATCTGGCCGGGGCGACGCTCATTCACCGCGAATGGGGGCCGCACGCCAATGGCCCGCGTCTGCCGAGCTGGCGCCGCTGGGCCGACGAGCGCGGCTCCAAGAGCTTCGACCCGGAGGTCGGAACCGTCGTCGCGGACGAGGAGAGCGCCATACGCGCCGCCGTCGCCGGTCAGGGCGTGGCGCTGGCCAGCCTGTCGTTGGTCGCCTCCGAGCTCGCCTCCGGCGCGCTGGTGCAGCCCTTCGGCCCGGTGCTCGACGGCTTGCAATATGACTTCGTCCATCCCCTCGGCGCCGAAGACCGGCCGGCGGTCGCCGCGCTGAAGGATTGGGTCGTCGCCGAATTCGCCGCCGAGCCGTGCAGTCTTCCGCGCGGCTGAAAACAGCCGCGAAGCGCGGTCAGTTGCCGAAGGGGCTCGTCATCGGCGCCGACTGCCAGCTCTTCACGCTGGTGACGGAGCGATAGCGCTGTCCCGGTCCATAGGCGAGCGCGTGAGAGCGATGCGGCCGATGATGCAGACCCGCGACATGGGTCCGATGCGGCTTATGGGCGGCGTAGCGCGTCGCCGGCGAGGAGCCGGTGATGGAGATCTGCGCGCCCTCCTCCTGCACCAGCTTGTAGAGCGTCGCGGCGTTGGCCGGCGAGACGCGCACGCAGCCATGCGAGGCGGGACGGCCCAGCGCGCCGGTCGCATTGGTGCCGTGGATCGCGTAGCCGCCGCTGAAGAAGATGGAATGCGGCATGGGCGACATGTGATATTTGCGCGAATAATGCATTTTCTGCAGGCCGGTGGGCGCATAGGTGCCGCGCGGCGTCACATAGCCCGCGCGGGCGGTCGAGACCGGCCAGCTATACGAGCCCTTGGAGGACTCGACCTGCATTCTCTGGGTGGAAAGATCGATATGGATTTGCACGGTCGCCTGCGCCGCGCCGATCGATGCGAACATCGCAACGAGAACGAGCCCGAGGGCTTTGAAACAACGCATCACAACACTCCCCGACGAACACGAGACACACGCCGCACAGTTAGGGCGGCATAAAAAGGCGCCGCCTACGTAGGGGCAATCTATATCCGAGGGTAAGGTTGACGCGAAAGCCAAAAAACGAGGCGAATCGATTCGCCTTCTCTTTCCGATGCTGCGCGGACTGGCGAAAAGACCGAAAAGCGCCCAGAATCTGACCGATTCTCGCTTCCGCTCCCTCACTTCGCCACGAAAGCCGCAGAAATGATCCAATCGAGATCGGCCGCACTCGTTCTCTGGCTCGCCGCGATCGCCCCGGCCTTCGCGCAGGACAGGGGCACGTTGGACCCCAAGCCCTTGCCGCCGCTCGCCCATCCCGACGATCCGTCGACGCCCGCCAAGGAGCTCTTCGGCCGCGCCACCAGTCCCGCCCCGCTCGATCCCGATCCGATCGGCTTTTATTCGCATGGCTGCCTCGCCGGCGCCGAGGCTCTCCCGGTGAACGGCCCGAATTGGCAGATCATGCGCTTGTCGCGCAATCGTTTCTGGGGCCATCCGGCGCTCATCGGCTTTCTGCAGCGCCTCGCCCCGGCGGCGTCGCAGGCCTCCGGCTGGCCGGGCCTGCTCATCGGCGATATTTCGCAGCCGCGTGGCGGGCCTATGCTGACCGGCCACGCCTCGCATCAGATCGGCCTCGACGCCGATATTTGGCTCACCCCCATGCCGCAGCGGGAATTGTCCCGCGCCGAGCGGGAGGAGATGTCCGCCACCGATATGGTGCGCGAGGATCGGCTCGATATCGATCCCAAGGTGTGGACCGAGGGGCATCTCGCGGTTCTGCGCACGGCGGCGCGCGCGCCGGAGGTGCAGCGCATCTTCGTCAACGCCGCCATCAAAAGGGCGCTGTGCCGGCAGGCGACGGGCGACCGCTCCTGGCTCGCCAAGGTGCGCCCCATGTTCGGGCACAATTACCACTTCCACATCAGGCTCTATTGCCCGAAGGATGCGGAGAGCTGCAAGGATCAGGACCCCGTGCCGGCGGGCGACGGCTGCGATTCATCCCTGGCCTGGTGGTTCACCGACGAGGCGCTGCACCCCAAGAAATCGACTAAAACCTGGCCGCCCATGACCATGGCCAAGCTGCCCGGCGAATGCCGTGAGGTGTTGAAGGCGCGATAGATGAATCGAATTCAGCTCGGATCGACGCTGAGCCCTACGGGGCAGGCGACGCCCGTCCCGCCCAGGCCGCAATAGCCGTCGGGGTTCTTGGCCAGATATTGCTGGTGATACTCCTCGGCGTAATAGAAGCGCGGGGCCGGCGCGATCTGCGTCGTGATCGGCCCGAAGCCTCGGCCCGCCAGCGCCTCGCCATAGGCGCGCTTGGACGCCTCGGCGATCCGCAGCTGGTCGTCCGAATAGCAGAAGATCGCCGAGCGATATTGCGTGCCGACGTCATTGCCCTGCCGATTGCCCTGCGTCGGGTCGTGGCTCTCCCAAAAGACGCGCAGCAGCTCCTCATAGGAGATTTTCGCGGGGTCGAAGACGACGAGCACCACTTCCGCATGGAAGGTGCGGCCCGTGCACACTTCTTTATATGTGGGGTTCTCCGTGGTCCCGCCGGCGTAGCCGACGGCCGTCGTATAGACGCTCTCGCCGAGCTTCCAGAAGCGGCGCTCCGCGCCCCAGAAGCAGCCGAGCCCGAAGACGGCCTGTTCCAGCCCCGGCGGAAAGGGGGCTTCGATAGGATGATGATTGACGAAGTGATCGGTCATTTTTATCGACCTTTCGCTCGATATGCGCCGAGCCCCCGATATGGCCCCGCGGCGCCGGCGGCGAAAGGGCGGTCAGCGTAAGGGATAGTCGATCGGCCGGCGGCGCTTGCGGCTCAATGCAATGAGCAGGCCGCCGAGGCCGGTGAGCGTGAGGCTCAAAGGCGCGAGCAGCAGAGCGAAGACGATGGAGCCCCAGATTTGCGGGGCCTTCTGCTCCAGCGCGATGCGAAAGGCCTTCATCTGCGCCGGAAAAAGATCGGCCGCGCCTTCGCTGAGCGGGGTGACATGCAGCCCGTCCCCGGCCAGCGAGCGCGTGCCGTCGACGATGAGGGCCGCAAATCCCCCGGCCAAAAGGAGGAGACCGAGAAAACGGACAATCAATCTCAGCATGGCGGTTTCGAGCCCCAAGGGGAGGCTGATGAATAGAATGCGCCGGGCCGTCTGTCCACGCCGGGCCGCCACGAGGCGAGAGAATGTCGCTTCGGCGTGGATTTCCCTACGGAAAGATTTGCACTCTGGCGGCTTGTGAATATAGTGCGCGCCGATCCGGGGCCGAATCTGAGCCGGCCAGGGTCGATGGAGGGGTGGCCGAGTGGTTGAAGGCGCACGCCTGGAAAGTGTGTATACGGGAAACCGTATCGCGGGTTCGAATCCCGCCCCCTCCGCCAGTTCGGCCGATTTTCCTCTTCGGTCCGATATTCTTGCCGCAAGACCGCAAGCGGCGTGGCGAACCGCCGTTTCCATTCCATCGCCTGACGTTGTTGCAGCCTAAAACGGCCGATCGCCGTCCGGCGGTAGGGTTACGCTACGCTCGTTCAGCCATTATTCTGGCGACACTCGCCAAAACGCCTTCCTGCGCCGCAGTGGAGCCTGGCGCGTTTCCGAGATAGGCGGCGACCACGATCGGCTCACGACCGGGCGGCCAGATCACACCAATATCGTTGGTGGAAATTCCCTCCCAAGTGCCGGGCTTGTTCGCAATGCGCCATCCGGCAGGCAGTCCGACGCGCAAGCGTCGCGTGGCCGCGTCCTTGGCCTCGACCATCCAACTCGTCAACCTTGCACGCGACGCTTGGGAAAGGGCATCGCCCAATAGCAGCCGGCGCAATGTCCCGACCATGGCGCGGGGCGTCGTCGTATCGTGCGTTTCGCCCGGCTTTACGACATTGAGCGCCAATTCGAAGAGATCGGACCGCGTGACATGATCGCCGAGGGATCGCAAATAGGCGGTAAGAGCGGTCGGACCGCCAAAACTGTTCAGCAACAGATTGGCGGCGGTGCTGTCGCTGACGGTGATAGCCGCCTCGCAAAGCGCCTCGATCGACATGCCTTCAGGGCCGACATGAGGGTGGGTCGCCTTGTAAGGGGTCACCAGGTCACGCTCGGTGAAGACGATGCGCCGGTCGAGCCTTTCCTTTCCGAGGTCGACACGGGCCAGGACATGGGCGACGGCCAGCGCCTTCATTGTGCTGCACATGGCAAAGCGCTCGTCGATTCGGTTACCTATGATCCGACCGGTCGCACAATCCAGCATGGCCACCCCCAGCCGCCCAGCGCTGCGCGCTTCGAGCTCCTCGAGCTCGGCTTCGATGCCTCGAGGGCTGCTCAGGGCATTGGAAGAGGTCGACAGCGGCGCTGCGACAGCCATTGTCATCGAGGCGATCGCGGTACGACGGGTCAGGATTCGAGAAGACATGGAGTTTCCATACTATGTGCCCATTCCGGTGAAAGGATGATACCTCTTGAAAAATCGACTTGTCGTGATTTCTGGCTGTTCGGGTGGAGGGAAGTCGACCCTCCTGGCCGAGCTGAAGGCTCGCGGCCATATTGTCGTGGAAGAACCTGGTCGCCGCATCATCGCCGAGGAAACGGCCAGCGGTGGCAGCGCATTGCCGTGGGGCGATCTCGCGATGTTTCTGCGTCGCGCAATCGGCATGGCGCTGGCGGACCACGTGGCGGCGGTGGAGCAAAAGGGCTGGGTGTTCTTCGATCGCGGCCTTGTCGACGCGGCGTCGGCATTGGAAGCTTTGATCGGCGAACCGGTCCTGCGTCCGTTGTGTATAACGCATCGCTATCATCGCCGCATGTTCATGGCGCCGCCTTGGCCCGACATCTATGTGACCGATACGGATCGCAAGCACGGGTTCGATGCGGCGGTGGTCGAGTATCGCCGCCTCATGGAGACCTATCCGGCGCTGGAGTATGAGGTGTTGCACCTGCCGAAGAGCACTACGGCGGCGCGTGCCGATTTCGTGCTGGCCTCCCTGGATGGCATGAACGCGGCGGACGGACGAAGCCAAGTGGCATCATAGGACTATAAGTGCAGTTGCAGTTCTTATCTTCGTCGGACGCAACCCAAGCTCTCGCCGCCACTGAATCGCCCTTCGCCGAATGAGCGCGACGCCCGCGGGTGAGCTGCGCCTTATGCGGAGACTTCCGTAACTTTCCTCGGCTATTCAGCGAACTCGCTCCGCGAAGCGCGCGCATTTCTGCTGCGCCTGCCAGACGCGTGGAGGTGGGCGCCGATGAGAGAAGCTCGGATCGCATGGATCGATAATGCGAAAGGGATAAGCGTCATCCTCGTCGTCATGATGCACTCCGCGCTCGGCGTCGGGGAGGCCATGGGGGGCGAGGGGCTGCTGCATTGGCTGGTGGCTTTCGCCAAGCCGTTTCGCATTCCCGGCTTCTTCTTCATCGCCGGGCTCTTTCTGTCGCGCGCCATCGATCAGGACTGGCGGAGCTATCTCGACAAAAAGGTCGCGCATTTCGCCTATTTCTATTGCCTGTGGCTGTTCATCCAATGGCTGTTCAAGAGCGCGCTGCGGCCCGGCGCCGATCCGCTGACCGCGCTCGGGCAATTGGCGCTCGCCCTGGTCGAGCCGTTCGGAACCTTGTGGTTCATCTATCTGCTGCCGATCTTTTTCGTCGCCACCAAGCTGCTGCGCCTCGTTCCGACGCCGATCATGCTGCTGGCGGCCGCTCTGCTGGAGATGGCGCCGATCGAGACCGGCTGGGCGGTTCCCGACGAATTCGCCGCCCGCTATGTCTACTTCCTGTCCGGCTATCTGTTCGCGCCGCAGGTCTTCGCTCTGGCCGAATCGGCGCGGCGGCATCCGCGCGAGGCGCTCTGCTGGCTGCTCGGCTGGGCTATGGCCGACACGGCTCTGGCTTTCTCGCCCTCGCCCTCGGCGGATTATCCGACGCTCGCCTTGCTGCCGCTGGTCAGCCTCGTCACGGGCTTCGCCGGCGCTGCGGCGGTCATCGCCGGGGCCGCTCTGCTCGCCGATCTTCCGTCGATGGAATGGCTCCGCTACTGCGGCGCCAATTCGCTGGCCATCTATCTCGGATTCTTTCTGCCGATGGCGGCCGCCCGCAAGCTGATCGTCGATCATGATCTCGTGGATAGCGTGGGCTTGGCCTCGCTCATCGTCACTATGGCCGGCGTCACCTTCCCGCTGCTGCTGCATCGCGTGACCGAGCGGGGGCGATTCCGCTTTTTGTTCGAGAGGCCGCGGTCCTTCCGGCTCGAGCCCGCCGAATCGGGCGCCGCGCGGTCGGCGCGGCAGAACGCTGCGTAGAGCGTCGGGGATTTTTGTCCTGTGGGTGAGGAGGGCCGCGGGCCTAGGCCGCGGACAACGGGACAGCGCCCGTAAGTCGCCTATCATCTGAAGCGATGATCTTTGGAGCGGGCGAAGGGATTCGAACCCTCGACCCCAACCTTGGCAAGGTTGTGCTCTACCCCTGAGCTACACCCGCATCCGTGTCGCGGCGACGCGACGGGGGTCCTTATGCCGTAATCGAAGCGTGATTGCAACTGTCTCGGCGACAGTCTCGCACGGCTTCGCACAGGCTGTGGATGATCTATCTTTTCGCCGCCGGCTGCGCTAATCCCTGCGGTCTCGCGCCGGCGCCCGAAATGGCGGCCCGGCGCGCGAATTCTTGTACTCGGCCCCTGTCCGCCCGCGGATTTCCGCCCTTGAGCCACTCGACGCCAGACGATTCCGACATCCGCCGCAAGCGCATAAAAATTCGCGCCTGGCGCCGCGGCATGCGCGAGATGGACATATTGATGGGCCGTTTCGTCGACGCCACGGTCGATTCTCTGCCCGAGGCCGAGCTCGACGATCTCGAAGCGCTGCTGGACGCCGAGGATGATGTGGTTTTCCGCTGGCTGTCGCGCGCCGAGCCGGTTCCCCCGCGCTACGACACGCCCCTCTTCCGCCGGATCGCAGCTTTCCACACGCATGAGAAGCCGATCGATCTTTAGAGCATGTTCCCGAAAGGCGCGAAGCGGTTTTCGGAAGAGAATATGCGAGTTCAAACAGCTCCAAACGGCCCCGACGTTCCGATGACCGATCTCAAATCCGCCGTCGCCCGCCTGGAAAAGGGCGACAAGCTCCGCTTCGTGAATGTCCCGGACGGTTTCGACGCTTTCGTCGCCGCCGATCTCACCCGCGCGCTGGCCCGCGTCGCGGAGGGGCGGCCGGCCGTCTTCGTCCATGTGGCGCGCGATGCGCAACGCTCGGCGGCTTTTCGCGAGGCGTTGCGATTCGCCGCGCCCGAGGTGGAGGCGCTGGATTTTCCCGGCTGGGATTGCCAGCCCTATGATCGCGTCTCGCCCAACGCCGCCATTTCCGCCCGCCGCATGACGGCGCTGGCGCGTCTCGCCCGCTCCAAATCCTCGGCCGAGCGGCCGCGAGTCGTCATGACCACGGTGGACTGCCTGCTGCAGCGCGTGCCGCCGCTGGAGAATGTCGCCGCCGATACTTTTTCCGCCGCGCCCGGCAATGTCGTGCATCTCGACGAGCTGGCGCTGTGGCTGGAGACCAATGGCTTTCTGCGCTCCTCCACCGTGCGTGAGACCGGCGAATACGCCCAGCGCGGCGGCATCGTCGATCTCTATGCGCCGGGAATGCCGGGGCCGATCCGCCTCGATTTCTTCGGCGACACGCTCGAATCGATTCGCAGCTTCGATCCCGAGAGCCAGCGCACCATCGGGCAGCTGCGCTCGCTCGATCTCGTGCCGATGAGCGAGCTGCGGCTCACCAGCGACACGATGCGGCGCTTTCGCCAGGCCTACACCACGCGCTTCGGCGGACAGACGCGCGGCGACGCGCTCTATGAGGCGATCAGCGAGGGCCGCCGCCATCAGGGCGCGGAACATTGGCTGCCGCTCTTTTATGCGCGCATGGGCAGTGTTTTCGATTATGTGGGCGAGGCGCCGCTGCTGCTCGATCCGCTGGTCGAGGAAGCCGCCGGCGAGCGGCTGACGCAGATCGCCGATTATTACGACGCGCGCAAATTCGCCTATGACGCGGCGCCGGCCGACTCCAACTACAAGCCGCTGCAGCCGGATCAGCTCTATCTCACCATAGAGGAATGGCGCGGCAAGCTCGAGGGCCGCAGCCTCGCGACCTTTTCGCCCTTCGCCGCGCCCGACGGCGCCGGCAAGGAGACGATCGATTGCGCCGCCCGCGCCGGCCGCGATTTCGCGCCCGAGCGCAATAATGAGGACACCAATGTCTTCGAGGTCGCCGTCGAGCATGTGAAGGCGCTGCGCGGCGCCGGCAGAACCGTCGTCGTCGCCGGCTGGTCGGACGGCTCCTGCGAGCGTCTCGGCAGCGTGCTCGCCGAGCATGGGCTGCGCGATCTCAAAACCGTCGCCTCTCTGCCGGCGGCCTTGGCGCTCGGCAAGGGCGCGGCGGCGCTCGCCGTGCTCGGCGTGGAGCATGGTTTCGAGACGGAAGGCCTCGCCATTCTCGGCGAGCAGGACATTCTCGGCGACCGCCTCGTGCGCCGCCGGCGCAAGACCAAGCATACGGAAAATCTGCTCGGCGAAGTCGCCGCGCTCTCGGCCGGCGATCTCGTCGTGCATGTCGATCACGGCATCGGCCGCTTCATCGGCCTGGAGACGATCACCGCGGCCGGCGCGCCGCACGACTGCCTCGAGATTCACTATGCCGGCGGCGACAAGCTCTATCTGCCGGTCGAGAATATCGAGCTGCTGACCCGCTACGGCTCCGAGGATACGGAGGCGGTTCTCGACAAGCTCGGCGGCGTCGGCTGGCAGACGCGCAAGGCGCGGCTGAAGAATCGCATTCGCGAGATGGCCAAGGGCCTCATCGCGATCGCTGCGCAGCGCAGCCTGCGGCAGGCGACCAAGCTCGTCCCGCCGGAAGGGCTCTACGACGAATTTTGCGCGCGCTTCCCTTACGACGAGACGGAGGATCAGGCCGCGGCGATCGAGGCGGTGCTGGACGATCTCGGCTCGGGACGGCCGATGGATCGGCTCGTCTGCGGCGATGTCGGCTTCGGCAAGACGGAAGTGGCGTTGCGCGCCGCCTTTTGCGCGGCGATCAATGGCCGCCAAGTGGCTGTCGTCGTGCCGACGACATTGCTCGCGCGCCAGCATTACAAGACTTTCTCGACGCGCTTCTCCGGCCTGCCGATTCGCGTCGCGCAATTGTCACGCATGACGCACGCCTCCGACATGCGCCTCGCCAAGGCCGGCATTGCGGACGGTACAGTCGACATCGCCGTCGGCACGCACGCCGTGCTCGGCAAGGCGATCTCCTTCAAGGATCTCGGCCTCGTCATCATCGATGAGGAGCAGCATTTCGGCGTCGGCCATAAGGAGCGGCTGAAAGAGCTGCGCGCCGAGGTGCATGTGCTGACGCTCTCGGCGACGCCCATTCCGCGCACTTTGCAGCTCGCCATGACGGGCGTGCGCGAATTGTCGCTCATCGCCACGGCGCCGGTCGATCGTCTCGCCGTGCGCAGCTTCGTTTCGCCCTTCGATCCGCTCATCGTGCGCGAGGCGCTGCTGCGCGAGCGTTATCGCGGCGGCCAGGCTTTCTTCGTCTGCCCGCGCATCGAAGATCTGGAAGACGCCGCCGCCTTTTTGCGCGAGGCTGTGCCGGAGGCGAAATTCGTCATGGCGCATGGGCAAATGGCGGCCGGCGATCTCGAAGAGCGCATGACGGCTTTCTACGAGGGGAAATTCGACATTCTCCTCTCGACCACCATCGTCGAATCGGGCCTCGACATTCCGACGGCCAACACGCTCATCGTCTGGCGCGCCGATATGTTCGGCCTCGCGCAGCTCTATCAGCTACGCGGGCGCGTCGGCCGCGCCAAGACGCGCGCCTATGCGCTGTTCACCACGCCCGCCAATAAGACCATCACGCCGCAAGCGCAAAAGCGTCTCGAAGTGTTGCAGAGCCTCGACACGCTCGGCGCTGGCTTCCAGCTCGCGAGCCATGATCTCGACATTCGCGGCGCCGGCAATCTCCTGGGCGAGGAGCAGTCCGGCCATATCAAGGAGGTCGGCTACGAGCTCTACCAGCAGATGCTGGGCGATGCGATCACGCTGCTGAAGGCCGGCATAGAGGAGCCGGAGGAGGAGGCCTGGTCGCCGACCATCGCCATCGGCGCGCCGGTGACGATACCGGAAGATTATGTGCAGGACCTCACTCTGCGCCTGCAGCTCTATCGCCGTCTGTCGACGCTGGAGACAGATCAGGACATCGAATCCTTCGCAGCGGAACTGATCGACCGTTTCGGCCCGACGCCGCCGGAGGTGGAGCTGCTCTTGAAGATCGTCGCCATCAAAGCGCTCTGCCGCCGGGCGCATGTGGAGAAGCTGGAGGCGGGCCCCAAGGGCGTCATCGTCGCCTTCCGCGACGGCAATTTCGCCGATCCAGCCGGCCTTGCGCGCTTCGTCATGGAGCCGGGCACTCAGGCAAAGGTGCGCCCAGATATGAAGATCGTCTTCATCCGCGATTTCGCCGATATGAAAAGCCGTCTCGAGGGCGCGCGCCGCATATTGCGCACGCTGGTGTCGATCGCGGAGAAGAAGAAAGCGGCGTGATCTCGTCGCGCTCATGCGCGACGAGCCCGACGGCCTCGGTCAGTGGCCGCCCTTGGCCTCGTGATAATTCTCCACATTGGTCTGGAAATCGGCGACGCATTCTTGCGGAACCTCGTCGGCGATCTCGGGCCGCGCGTCGAAGCAGCCGCCGAGCATTTCCGGGCCGGGCGGAAATCCCTTGCAGAGCGAGACATAGATCGCATTGCATTCGCGCGAGAGTTTTTCCTCCAGCGTTCTGGCGATGAGCAGGCCGTCGATCAGGTCGCGCGCCTCCTCATTCGTCTTCGCCGCGCCGATGATCATGGGCTCGCCGCGCAGATCGAAGACCATGAGCGTTGAGGCCGCGGCGCCGTCGGCGCGCTGATAGGCGACGCGCACGATCAGCCCGGCCGGCGCGCCGGCGGGATCGAGCCG
This sequence comes from Methylosinus sp. R-45379, assembly GCF_001644125.1. Classification (NCBI taxonomy): domain Bacteria; kingdom Pseudomonadati; phylum Pseudomonadota; class Alphaproteobacteria; order Hyphomicrobiales; family Methylocystaceae; genus Methylosinus; species Methylosinus sp. R-45379. The sequence goes on along the minus strand of NZ_LUUM01000057.1, from coordinate 108,475 downwards.
CCATTCGGCCAGTTTCGCGCCCGTGACATTGGGAAAATTGCCGAGCGAGAAGGCCGAGGCCATGGGCCATTCCAGTGAATAGAGCGTTTTGCCGCGCTCCAGCACGAGGAAGCTGCGCGGATCATCGTCCACGACATAGACGGAAAAGCCGCCGACGCCGGCGCAGTGGAAAATCGCGGTCCTGCCGCTCCTCTCCAGCGTGCGGTTCGCGAGCTTCAGGCGATCCGTCGCGGGGCAGTTCTGGAGAGAGCTATATTGCGATTTCGGCTCCGCGGCGGGAGCGGCGCAGGCGTGGCAGGTGAAAGCGTGGGAGGTGAAGGCGAGAAGAGAAAGGGCTATTCCGCGGATCATGCCGGCTCGGCCTTTCGATGCGACGGGGGCGGCGACTATATAGCGACCGACGAAGGGCGAAGCGATGATCGGCGCTGCTCAGCCCTGGATCTCCTTCAGTCTCGCCCCGCGGGCGACGCAGACGCGATCGCGGCCCAGCGTCTTGGCGCGGTAGAGCGCTTCGTCCGCGCGGCGCATGGCGTGGGAGAAGCTCTCGTCCGCGGCGATTTCGGCGACGCCTATGCTGACGGTGATCGGGGGCAGGCGCGGCGTGACATGCAGCGCCGCCGCCTGCCGGATCATCTCGGCGACGCGCCGTCCTCGAGCGAGCGGCGCGCCTGCCAGGAAAATGACGAACTCCTCTCCGCCCAGGCGGCCGGCGAGCGCGCCTTCGGGGGTCGTCAGCCGCAGCAGCGCGGCGAAATATTGCAGAACCTCGTCGCCGACCGCATGGCCGAATCGATCATTGACCCGTTTGAAGTGATCGAGATCGAGGAGAACGACCGTCGTCGGATCGCGCTCGGCCTGCGCGCTCGCGAGCCGAGGCGCGCAAGCGAGGTCGAAGCCGCGCCGGTTCAAGAGCCCGGTCAATTGATCGATCTCCGCCGCGCGGCGCGCCTCGCGGATCGCCTCCTGCGCGACGATGAGCAAGGTGAGCAGCCCCGCTGCGATCAGCAGAACGCCCGTCGCCGATTGCGAGGCGATCGCATAAGAGCTGGCGACATATTCGCTCGGCGTGCGGCCGACGCCGAAGGCGGTCGCGAAAAAGGGCTTCGCGAGGAAATGCGCGGCGATCAGCCCATAGAGGCCGGCGAGCGCTATTTCGAGCGCCGCGCGTCGGCCCGCGAGCAGGATGATCCAGCCGCAGCAGGCTGTCGCCAGAGCATAGGGCGTCTGATAGACGAGGTTGAAGGCGAGACTGTCTTGCGGCCATTCGCCGATCGCCGCGCCGCTGAGCAGCGCCGCGCCATAGAGCCCCGCGACGGCGCTCCAGCGCGGGCCGCGACCATAGAAGCGGGCGAGAGAGGCCGACATCAGAAACAGGCCCGCGCAAAAGCCCACATAGTTCAGCGCGCCGAAGATATCGGGCCAGACTCCCAAGTGAACGACGAAAAGGCACAGCGGAGCCGACATTCCGAGCATGTAGCTCGCAGCGAACCACAACGCCCGGCGGTCGGCCGGATTGGCCAGAGCGACGAAGGCGAAGCTCGCAGCGAACAGCGCCGCGATCATGACATTGACGATGAGAGCGTAGGACGCGCCGAGCATGGGACTCCCGAGATGCCGGGAATAGACCTATAAGGTTGACAATTCGCGTCATTTTCATGTCGGCGATCATTGGAGGACGAAAGATTGCGACCGAACGAGACAGAGACGACGACCGGCCTCATCGCGCATTGGCGCGCCATTCCGCTCTATGCGCGCATCATCGTCGCCGTGGCGCTCGGCGTCGTCGCCGGCCTCGCGCTCGGCGATTCGGCGCATATCCTCGGGACGCCAGCCAAGCTCGTCCTGCGCCTGCTGGGCGCGCTGGCGCCGCCGCTGATCCTGCTCGCCATCGTGCAGGCGCTCATGCGCGCGCATCTCGCTGGCGGGCAGGCGCTGCGCCTCGTCGCTCTGCTCCTCACCAATACTCTGGTGGCGATCTTCATCGGACTCGCGGTGGCCAATGTGCTGCAGCCGGGCGCCTGGACGACGGCAGCCCCCGGCGCCCCGGCGAAATCTGCGGGCGGCGCGGCCGATCCGCTGATGCAATTTCTCGACAGCGTGCCGAAGAGCATTCTGGGGCCTTTCGGCGACAATGGCGCGGTGATGGGCGTCATCTTCATCGCCGTCGCTTTCGGAATCGCGCTGCGCGGGCTGCGCACGCATGAGGTGCGCACGGTGGAGGATCTCGTGCATGTGGCGCTGACGAGCCTCATCACCATTCTGCATTGGATCATCGATGTGGTGCCGCTCGCCGTCTTCGGCCTCATCGCCAGCATCGTCGGCGTCAGCGGCTTTCGCGATTTTCTCGCGCTCGGCGGATTCTTCATCGCTGTGCTGACGGCGCTGGCGCTGCAATTCCTCTATTACGCGCTGCGCATCAGGCTCGGCTCATGGGCGAGCCCGCTGCATGTGGTCGCCGGCGTGCGCGATGCGCTGCTGATGGCTTTTTCGACCGGCAGCTCCACGGCGACCATGCCTTTGACCTATCAGCTTCTGCGCGAAAAGGTGGGGCTGCGCGAGCAATCGGCGAGCATGGGGGCGCTGGTCGGCTCCAATTTCAACAATGACGGCACGGCGCTCTATGAGGCGATGGCGGCGCTCTTCGTCGCGCAATTGCTGGGGCTGCATTTGACGTTGGGGCAGCAATTTCTGGTGGCGCTGACCTCCGTCGTCGCCTCTGTGGGAGCGGCCGGCATTCCAGAGGCCGGCCTCGTGACCATGACCATGGTGTTCCGCGCCGTCGCGCTGCCGACGGATTATATCGCGCTGCTGCTGACGATCGACTGGCTGCTGGATCGCTGCCGCACGGCGATCAATGTGATGGGCGATGTGACGGTGAGCTGCCTGCTGGACGGCAAAACGCGGGCAATCGAAACGCGGGCAAGCGAAACAGGGGAAGGCGAGGGCGCGTCGCCCCCGCCTCTTTGATGCCCGCCGCTCAGGCCGCGCCGTAGAGCGCCAGCGTGCGCCGCGCGCCGTCGAGATGCAGGCGCTCCACCATGCGGCCGTCGATCTGCGCGACGCCGATCGCCGCATTCTCCGGCGCGTCGAACAGCTCGACGATCTTGCGCGCGAATTCGATCTCGGCCGGCGAGGGCGCGAAGACCTCGTTGACCGTGGCGATCTGGCCTGGATGGATCAGCATCTTGCCGTCCATGCCGAGATCTCGGCCCTGCTCCGCCTCGCGGCGCAGCCCTTCGAGATCGTTGAAATCATTGTAGATGCCGTCGATGATATCGACATTGTGCAGACGCGCCGCCAGCACCGAGGCGGAGAGCCAGGCGACGAGCGCCGGCCGGCCCGGCGTCAGCCTTGCGCGCGTCGATTTGGCGATGTCGTTCGGCCCCAGCATCATGGCCGAGAGCGGCGCCTCCTGCGCGGCGCTGGCGATCTTTTCAATGTCGAAAAGCGCGCGCGGCGTCTCGATCATCGCCCAGAGCGTGGTGTGGGCGGGCGCGCCGGCGGCCTTCATATCGCGCGCGGCGCGCAGAATATCGTCCCGGCTATTGGCCTTGGGGACGACGATGGCGTCCGGCCCCGCCGCGGCGACGGCGGCGATATCGGCGGCATACCAGGGCGATTCGAAGACATTGACGCGCACGATGATCTCGCGGGAGCCATAGCCGCCGCCCTTCACCGCGGCGACGACCTGCTCGCGCGCCGCCTCCTTGGCGGCCTCGGCGACGCCGTCCTCGAGCTCGAACATCAGCACATCGGCTGCGAGCGTCTTGCCCTTCTCCAGCGCTCTGGCGTTGGAACCCGGCATGGCCAGCACGCTGCGTCGCGGTCGCGAAATCATGGCTCTCTTTTTCTCCCCTTGCCTCGTCGGTCGCGCTCCACAATAAAGGAGCCGCCGCCGGCGCGCCATCGCCCGGCTGTCACGATCTGACGATCACGTGCGGAAGCGGAAATGGAGCGCGCCACCCTCCCCTTCAGGGGGAGGGTCGGACGGCGAAGCCGTCCGGGGTGGGGTGAGCCCGAAGAGTCGGGGCGTCACCCCCTCCCGAGCGCCTTCGGCGCTCGACCTCCCCCCTCGAGGGGGAGGTGGAAACGCCTCATCGGCCGATGATTATGATGATCGTTTGCGCGTCACGAGGAGCGAATATGACCGAAGCCGGCCCGACAGAGCAGCCCGGCGACATTCTCCCCGCCCATCTCGAGAAAGGTTACGAGACCTTTCTCGCCGGGCGGTTTCGCAGCGAGCAGCAGAGATTCCACGAGCTGGCGGCGGAAGGCCAGAAGCCGCGGACGATGGTGATCGGCTGCTGCGATTCGCGCGTCGCGCCGGAGGCGATCTTCGACGCCGGGCCGGGCGAGCTGTTCGTCATTCGCAATGTCGGCAATCTCGTGCCGCCCTATGCGCCGGACAATCAATATCACGGCACCTCGGCGGCGCTGGAATATGCGGTGATGGCGCTGAAGGTGAATCACCTCGTCATTCTCGGCCACGCCCAATGCGGCGGCGTGCGCGCCTATGCGGAGAGCCAGGCCGATCCCTACACGCGGCCGCTCTCGGCCGGCGATTTCATCGGCAGCTGGATCAAGCTGCTGGCCCCGGCCGCCGAGCGCGCCGGCGCCATTCCAGACCCTCTCACGCCCGATTATGTCGAGCGGCTCGCCTTCGAATCGATCAAGCAGGGCGTCGCCAATCTGCGCAGCTTCCCCTGGATCGCGACATTGGAGCAGCGCCATTATCTCTCGCTGCACGGCGCCTATTTCGGCGTGATGGACGGCAGGCTGCTGGCGCTGGATGAGGCCACGGGCCAATTCTCGCAGGTCGCGCCGCAGGCCCATGCCGCCGCCTTCGCCCAGCCGCGGTTCTGAATATGGCGATCCCGCAGATCGACGGCCTGTCGCAGCTCGCCGATCGCTATGACGCGATCCTCTGCGACGTCTGGGGCGTGCTCATCGACGGACGCTCGCATTTTCCGGTCGCCGCCGAGGCGTTGGAGAAATTCCGCGCCCGCGGGGGCAAGGTGGCGCTCGTCACCAACGCCTCGCGGCCGAGCGAGGAGGTCCGCCGGCAGCTCGACGGGCTCGGCCTGCCGCGCGCCGCCTATGACGATCTCGTCAGCGCCGGGCAATTGACGCTGGAGCAGATGGTCGCGCGCGACGGCGAGGCGTGCCATCACCTCGGCCCGCCGCGCGACAATGGGCTTTTCGAGGCCGCCGATCGGCTTCTCAGCGGAAAATTCCGCCGCGTCCCGCTCGAGGACGCCGATTATGTCGTCTGCACCGGGCTCATCGACGAGCGCCGCGAGACGCCGGACGATTATGCGAGAACGCTGGAGCGCATGCGCGAGCGCGGCCTGCCCATGCTCTGCGCCAATCCGGACATTGTGGTCGGCATCGCCGGGGAGCTGGTCTATTGCGCCGGCGCTCTGGCCGAGCGTTACGCCGCGCTGGGCGGCGAGGTGGTGATGGCCGGCAAGCCCTATCTTCCGATCTACGCCGCCGCTCTCGGCCGCATCGCCGCTCTCGCCGGCGAGGCCCCCGCCCGCGTTCTGGCGATCGGCGACGGAGTGGCGACGGATTTGCTGGGAGCTTCCCGCGCTGGCCTCGACTCGCTGTTCTTGACCGAGGGGGTGCATCGCGACGAGCTCTACCCGCCGCCGGACCGCCGGCTGGACGCCGCCGCAATGGGGGCGCTTCTGGCCGGGGCCGGAGTCAAACCGGTTGCATTTGCGCCGTTTCTGGTGTGGTAGATGGAGAAACGGCCCAGCGGCCTCTTCCGCCTGGGCGACAAAGGCCGGTGACCGCATCCATGTCGACGCCCTTCAAGACCTATTATTTCGAAGACCTCGCCATTGGAATGCGCGAGACCTTGATGAAGGCCGTCATGGACGACGACGTGATCGCCTTCGCCGATCTCTCCGGCGACCGCAATCCGATCCATCTGTCGGACCATTTCGCCAGCAAGACGCGCTTCGGCGAGCGCATCGTGCACGGGCTCTACACGGCCTCGCTGATCTCGACCGTCATCGGCATGTATCTGCCGGGGCCGGGCGCGGTCTATCTGTCGCAGACGCTGAATTTCCGCGCCCCGGTGAAGATCGGCGACGTGATTCACGTCGTCGTCGAGATCGTCGAGCTGATCGAGAAGGGCCGCCGCGCCCGCCTGCATTGCGAATGTCTGGTGGACGGCAAGGTGGTGCTGGACGGCGAGGCCTGGGTCATGGTGCCGAGCCGCGAGCAGGCGACCCGCGCCGCGCAATTGGCCAAGCCCGCCGCCTCCGCCTGAGCCGCGGCGTCTTCGCTGCGGCTCATTTGCGGCGCGCCACGATGAACAGCCGCGGAAAGAGCAGCAGAATCTTTCCGTCCGTCCGGCGCGGATAGGCTTTGGCGAGCGACGCTCGATAGGCGGCGACGAAGTCTCGCGCCTCCCCCTCCGTCAGCGGCGCGAGAAACGGGCGCAGCCCTGTCGCTCTCACCCATTCGACGATCGCATCCGCCCCCGCCAGCGGATGGGCGTAGGTCGTGCGCCAAACATCCGTCTCGCAGCCCGCTTCGTGCAGCAGATCGTAATAGGCCTCGGCGTCGAGGATTTTCGAGCGGATCGCCGAGGCGTCGCCGATTTTCTGCGCCCAGGGTCCGGCGACGGCGGTCTCCCGCATCAGCCGATGGCTCGGCTCGTCCTGATTATCGGGCATTTGCACGGCGAGGACGCCGCCCGGCGCGAGCTCGGCGACGAGGCGGGGGAGCAGCGCGCGATGATCGGGGAGCCATTGCAGCGAGGCGTTGGCGAAGAGGAGATCGGGCGCCGCATCGGGACGAAAATCGGCGATATCCGCTAAGGTGAAGTCGGCGGCGGGGAGGCGGGCGCGGGCGGCGGCGATCATGGCGGGCGAGGAATCGACGCCGAGCAGACGGGCTGTGGGAAAACGCCCGGCCAGCAATTCTGCGCTATTGCCCGGCCCGCAGCCGAGATCGATGATGAAGCTGGGCGCCTCGAGCGGAATGCGAGCCAGCAGCTCGCGCGCGGGCCGCGTGCGTTCTGTCTCGAAAGTCGAATAGAGAAGCGCATTCCAGTCGGCCATGATCGAGCCAATTCATCTGTCGCGGCCTCTGCGAGCCCGCTCGAGCGGCGCCGCTCGGCCGCATCATCCCTCGCCAATGCGGCGAGGATTCGTCCTTCGGCTCCTGCGCTCACGGACTTGCGCGTCGCAGACACGGGGCGGCCCTTCCAGCGCCGAACTCGCGCCCTTTTTCGCCGCCACGCTCACGTAGAAAACGTCTTCGGCGCCAGCATGATAGAAGATGAGACGCGGCAATGTGGGACATGAGGCGAGGAGACAAGGGCATGAGCGCGGGCATGAGCGTCAGACCTACGCTGTCCGGCGCCCTATTGGCCGCCGGCCTCGCCGCCACCACGGCCATGGCGGGCGATCTCGGCTATCCGGCCTCGGCGCTCGGCGAATTTTCGAGCAAGCCGCGCAGCGCCTTCGACAGTGCGCCGCCGCTCGCCGCGCCTTTCGTCCTGCCGGCGGACCCGGAGCAGACGGCGACCACGGCTCCCGCCCAACCTCCCGTCCAACCTCCTGCCCAAGCTCCCGTCCAAGCTCCCGTCCAAGTTCCAGCCCAAGCTCCCGCCCGAGCCCCGGTCCGAGCTCACGCGCCGCCTCCGGCCGCCGCCGCGCCGGCGCCGGTCGCCGAGGCCGAGGAGCCGGCGCCGCCGCCCTCCGATACGGCTCCCGCTCCTGCAGGCGCGCTCGACGAATATGAGGCGCGCTGCTTCGTGAAGCTCCAGGGCCGCGTCGTGACCGCCAAGCCGTGCCGCATCCTGCGCGAGCCGAAGGAAATCATCTTCGAGATCGACGAAGGCCCGCTGACGATCAAGCTGCGGCAGGGCCGCGTCTGGACCGCGCGGCTCAAGGATCACGATCTCGGCAATGTCTACCAGACCGGCCCCTGCTGGGGCGCAAAGGGTTTCTACGCCTGCGACCGCGGGAAGCTCTGATTTTACTGCGATTTAACGCCCCGGCCTTCTTCCTGCGGCTCGCTGCGCAGGCCCTTGGGGCCGAGCGTCTTGGCGATGATCGCCTCGGTCGCCGACGTCCAGCCGGGCTTCGCATGGGCGATGGGCGTCGGCCCTTCGCCGGGGACGATGTGAACGAGGCGGAAGCCGCGCGCTTTCAGCTCGCGTAGAAAATCCGGCATCATCGCCGCCGTCGAGGGCCGCGGATCGTGGAACAGCACGATGCCCTTGCCGGCCGCCTGCAGCCGCGACATCACCAGCTCCAGCTCGGCGCGCGGCGACATTTCCTGCCAGTCCGAGGCCCACAGATCGGCGCCGAAGACCGAGACGTCGCGGTCTTCCAGCCAGCGCACCAGCTGCGGCGTGTCGGCGAAGCCGGGAAAGCGGAAGAAGGGGAAATGCGGCGAGGGCTCGCCGGTGGGAAAGCCAGCGGCGGCGTCGACGGCGCGGAAGCCTTTTTCTATGTCGGCCTGCGCCGTATCCTCGCTCATCAGCCGCAGCGTGCGGGCGGGGTGGCTATAGGAATGATGTCCGGCGTTATGCCCTTCGGCGACGATGCGACGGACCAGCGCCGGCGATTCCGCCGCATGGGAGCCGACGAGAAAGAAGGTCGCCCGCGCGCATTCCGCCTTCAGCGCATCCAGCACGCGCTCGGTCGCGCCATGGGCCGGGCCGTCGTCGAAGGTGAGGACGACCTCGTGATCGGCGAGCGCCAGCGTGCGCGGATAGGTCTGCAGGCCGAGCGCCAATCCCTCGCTTCCGTCGATCGCGATCGTCCGCGAGACGCCCAGCGCCTGCGCGCCGCATTCGGCCGCGCCGGCGGCGGCGGGCATGAGGGCGAGCAGAGCCGCAGTAAGACGAAAGAGAGTCGAAAGAACATGCATAGGCGGTTTGCTTTCCCGGCGCGGCGCGTTATGGGAGCCCTGTCCCGGTCTCGCCGGCCGGTTGGCTCCCCTCGCGCATCGATCAGGCCCCCATATGTCGCAAGACCATGAAAAATCGGCGCCTGCGGAAGGAAATTTTCGTGACGAGGAAACCGGCGAGCCGCGCGCCGATTTCGTCGCCGCGGTGGAAGAGGCCATCGCCGAAGGCGATTCCGGCCATGTGAAGGAGCTGGTCTCCCCGCTCCACGAGGCGGATGTCGGCGCGCTGATCGAATTGCTCGATCACGAGGAACGCCCGCGCCTCGTCGAGCTGATGGGCGACGAGTTCGATTTCGCCGCTCTGACCGAGATCGGGGAGTCGACGAGAGAAGACATCCTCGAGGAGCTGCCGGTCGCGACGCTCGCCGAGGCGATGCGCGAGCTCGAGAGCGACGACGCCGTCGCCATTCTGGAGACCCTGGAGCCCAAGGAGCAGGCCGAGGTCCTCGAGGCGCTGCCGGCGCAGGAGCGCATCATTCTGCGCCGCTCGCTGGAGGCCGCCGAGGGCACGGCCGGGCGCCTGATGCAGACCACGCTGATCGCCGTGCCGCCCTTCTGGTCGGCGGGCGAGGTGCTGGATTTCTTCCGCGCCACCGAGCCGGACGAGCTGCCGGACAATTTCTTCGAGGTCTTCGTCGTCGATCCGGCCTATCGGCTGCTCGGCACGGTTTTTCTCGACGCGCTGGTGCGCGCCCATCCCAAGACGCGCGTCGAGGAGATCATGCAGGCGGACCGCCGCCGCGTGCAATTCGACGAGGACACCGAGGAAGTGGCGCGCCTCTTCGAGCGCTATAATCTTGTGTCCGTTCCCGTGGTGGACGAGGCGGAGCGGCTCGTCGGCGTCATCACCATCGACGACGTCGTGGACGTCATTCAGGAGGCGGCCTCCGAGGAGATCAAGGCGCTCGGCGGCGTCAGCCCGGACGAGGAGCTGACCGACAGCTTCTGGTGGATCGTCAAGAGCCGCTTTCTCTGGCTCCTCATCAATCTCGGCACCGCCTTCATCTCGGCGAGCGTGCTGAAGACCTTCGAATCGCAGCTGCAGCAAATGGTGGCGCTGGCCGTGCTCGCGCCCATCGTCGCCAGCCAGGGCGGCAATTCGGCGACGCAGACGATGACGGTGACGGTGCGGGCGCTGGCGACGCGCGAGCTCTCGCGCTCCAACGCGCTTCGCATCATAATGCGCGAGCTGGCGACGGGGGCCTTCAATGGCGCGGCTTTCGGCGTGATCACGGGGCTCGTCGCGGCCAATTGGTTCCAGACGATCGGCCTCGGCCCGGTGATGGCCATGGCCATGTTCACCAATCTCGCCGCCGGCGCGCTGGGCGGCATTCTGGTGCCCATGCTGCTCGAGCGCTGGAAGGTCGATCCGGCCGTCGCCTCCAGCGCCTTTGTCACCACTGTCACCGATGTCGTCGGCTATGGTTCCTTTCTGGGCATAGCCACGTTATGGTTCCGCCTGGGTTGAGTCGCGCGGCCGAGACTGTGGCGAATCGCGCCGGCTTTGGGGAATTAACGCTTCGTTACCGGCTTGCGGGATATTTTCGCGCAATGCGATCGAACGAGATTTTCGCGGCTGCGGCCGCCGTCCTCCTTTCCACGGCCCTCTCCGGCTGCGGCAGCGCCGTGGATCCGTCCTATAGCGCGCGCCCGCGCTTTGCGACCAGCGCGCCGCTGGTCAACACGCGCAAGGACCCGACCTATCTCGCCTATGCGGTGCCGGAGTCGCAGCTGCACGCCTATCCGGCGACGCGCAGCGCCGAATTCTCCGTGCATGGCGTCGATGTCTCCAAATATCAGGGCGATATCGACTGGCAGGCGGTGAAGGAGTCCGGCGTCGGCTTCGCCTTCATCAAGGCGACCGAGGGCGGCGACGCGCTCGACTCCAAGTTCCAGCGCAATTGGGCGGCGGCCAAGGCGGCCGGCGTGCCGCGCGGCGCTTATCATTTCGTCTATTGGTGCCGGCCCCCGCATGAGGAGACCGGCTTCTTCAAATCCGTCGTGCCGGTGGAGCCGGACGCGCTGCCGCCAGTGCTGGACGTGGAGGCGACGCCCACCTCCCGCAGCTGCAAGCGCACGCTCTATCGCGAGGAAGTGCTGCGCGACATGCGCGTCATGCTCCAGGATATGGAGCGCCATTACGGCAAGAAGCCGATCATCTACAGCTCGGTGGATTTCTATCAGGCGATCCTGCATTCCGGCGCGCTGGCGGAATATCCGATCTGGGTGCGCTCGACGAAATATCATCCGGCGGTGCGCTATGGCGACCGCAAATGGACCTTCTGGCAATATCGCTCCGACGGGCATGTGCCCGGAATCTCCGTCGCCGTGGATCAGAACACATTCAACGGCAGCCATGCGCAATGGCGGGAATGGCTGGCCGATCAGACCGGGCTGAAGGCGCAGCCGGTCGCCACGGCGGCCGCCAAGCCGATCGACGATCGCAGCATAGAAAAGCTGATCGAGGAGGATCCGGCGATGCTGCCCTCCGCGATGAAGAACGCGCAGTGATCCCCCGCCGGGCGGCGCGCGCGCGAGCCTTTTGGCTCGCCCTCGCGACGACGCTGCCCGCGGCCGAAGCGGCCGGCTGCGGCGCCGGCGATCCTTCGCTCGTCGGCCATTATTATCTCAGCGGCGTGATGGAGACCGGCTCCGAGCTGCTGCTGCGGCCGGACGGGCGCTTCGACTATATGCTCGCCTATGGCGCGCTGGACGAGATCGCCTCCGGCTGCTGGTCGCGCCAGGGCGATGTGGTGACGCTCGCCGTCTCGAAATTTCAGGCGAGCATGGACGATCCGATGAAATTCGATCGGCTCGCTCTGACCGTCACGCCGCGGGGCGGCCTGTCGCGGCGGTTCGAGGGCGGCCGAACAGGCGTCTATTCGCGGCCGCGCGGCGGCCGCTGAGCGCGCCCGGAGCTGCGCTCTGGCGAAATCGGGGCCGTTTTGAAATTCGCATTTTGACCCTGAGCGGTCATTCGATATCGACAAGAATTTCGTGCAGGCTCCTCGAGGATCAGAACGTGGTCGAGGTCAAACAGTGGCCGCGTCACGGCTTTCCGATTTGGGCGCGTTGCGGTGTCGAGGCGGTCTAATTCGCATACCTCCCTTCGCTCTTCAGACTTTTGGGATTATGCTGCTTCCAACAGGATATTGGCGTAGGTTGGCGTCGGTCCTCCAAGGTCGGGCGCTTCCCCATGGGAAGCAAAAAAGAGCGTGTGCAATGCCCGCTGTCAGACCAACGCAATTCGTGACCGAGGATCGAAAGCCCGGCGATGTCTGCGGACCAGCGAGTACGCTCTGGATCAGTGAAGCGGCGGCGCTGACGCAGTTCGGCGCCCTCATCGAGATCCTCGAGCCCGGGTCACTGTCCTCCCTCGAGCATTGGCACAGCGCTGAGGACGAGTTGCTCTATGTCCTGGAAGGCGAAGTAACGCTGATCGAGGGCGCTACCGAAACGATTCTCCGCGCTGGCGATGCAGCCACTTTCAAAGCTGGCGTCGCGATTGGCCACCATCTGCACAACCGCAGCGAACAACCAACTCGCTGCCTGGTTATGGGCGCGCGTGCGCCTATCGATAAAATCACATATCCGGATCATGATCGGGTCTGCCATCGAGATCGCTCCCTTCCCGACGACATCTGGACCGACGGCGCAGGGACGCCGGCAACTAACCCATATGCTTGAGATCTAGCGCTTCTGTATCGTTGAACGGCGTGCCGATTCATTCTCGATATTCGAAGCGATGCGTTTGGCGCCTCGGCGAAATTCGGCATGCCCACCGCCACTCTGCCGCCCCCTTGCCCAATCGCTGGCCAAGGCGGGCGAAATCGTCTAGTGTGCCGGAACATTCGAGAGCATCAACGCTTTTGAAGGATTCTCGGCGTCGTAATATCGACGCAGTTTCGAGCGTGTGCGCCGTTTAACGAATTTTCCAAAGGCCCGGACGGGGAACGTCCGAGGCGACGCCTTCATAGACGAAAGGATGAGGCCATGCGGCTTGCTGCGGCGATCTTCGCCACTTGCGTATCTTTTTCCGCGCTGGCGCTCGAATTGCCCGCCGCATCCCCGGCGGATAAGGCGCCCGCCGCCGTCGCCCAGCTCGACGTCCGCGTCCCCGAGACCGCTCCGGTCGTCGATGTCGCGCCTCTCCCGCCCGTGATCGAGCGCTCGGTCGTCGCGCGGCCGGCGTCCGCCGCCACGCATCGCAAGGTCAGGCGCATCGCCCGGCGGCCCGGCGCGCTCGCGCATCATTCGGCGCCGCCGCGCCGCCGGATAGAGGCGCACGCGCCCCTCCTTCCGACGCCTGTAGCGGAGGCGCTGCGCCCCGCCCCGCGGCGTTGCGACACCATCGCTTGCCCTCGCTTCGTGCTCGTCGGCGTCGGCTTCTGAAGAGAACCGATCTCACGAAATGACGCGGCCGCGCCGAAGAGGCGCGGCCTTTTTCGTTTCATGAGGCCGCGTCGCTGCGGACGCGGCCTCCACTCATGCTTCAGCGGTCACGGCGGTGATCGTGATGGCCGTGATGGTCGTGATCATGATCGTCGTCGTGATCGTGATCTCGATCGGCGAAGACGAAGAGATCGACGAGATCGCCGATGGCCGGCCGATTGGCGGGAATATAGGGATTCTCGCGCGAGGGAATCGGGTTCGGCAGATTGTCGCGGCTGAGATGCGAGACTGTCGGCAGCTTCCAGTTCCGCTCGATGAATTTCAGCAGCGAGATATGGTCGTAATAAGTATGGTCGACATAGCCCTTCTTGGCGTAGGGCGAGACCACGATGAGCGGAATGCGCGTGCCGTCGCCGAAGAAGTCCACCGGCTGAATATAGCCCGAGTCGTAATAGCCGCCGCCTTCGTCCGTGGTGATGAAGATCGCCGTGGAGTCCCAGGCGGAGGAGCCCTGCACGCGCGCGATCAGCGTCTTCAGGAATTGCTCATAGAGATGGCTGGTCGAATCGGCAGGATGCGCGGCGAAGGCCTCGAAGGGACGCACGAAGGAGACGGCCGGCAGCGCGCCATCGGTCAGATCGGTCAGGAAAGCGCCATAGTTCTGCAGCTTGGCGTATTCGCTCGTCGTCATCACCTGCAGATAGCCGGTGAGCGGATCGCAAATGCCGCAATAGGCGTGGAAGGGCGCCCCGCCCGCCACGGGGAAATTCACGCCATCGACGGAATTGGCGAAGACGGTGGGATCGTCGCCGCGATCGGCGCTGTAATATTTCCACGACACGCCATGCGCGGTCAGCACATCGACGATGGTCGAGGCCTTCTGCGGCGGCAGGGTGAAGTTCGTCGCGCCGAGCGCGCGCGTCACCGAGGGCTTCTCGTTCCAATACATGTTGTAATTGTTGACGAGGTAGTAATGCCCCGGCGCGCATTTGCGCTCATAGGTCCCGTTTCTGCGCAACTGCTGATCGACAGCGGCGACGCCCGGCTGCGAGAGATCATGGCAGTTCACATAGGAGCCGCCGCTATAGCCGTCCTGCGTGTAGTAATTATTCGTGCCGCTGACCGGATCGGGATTCTCGATCTGATTGACGGGCGGCGTCGCGGGCGAGCCGTCGAGACGCGCGGGATCGGTATAGAAGGCCGCATGGCCGGTGACGATCGCCTGGAAATTGGCGCCCGTGCCGCCCATCACCGCCTGATGAAAATTGTCGCTGATCGCATAAGAATCGGCGAGCGATTTGAAATAGGGCGCGTCGCCGGTCTGCGCGACGCCATGCGCGTCCGTATAGGCGTTCATGTTGAAGAAGCCCATGGAGATCGCGCCCTCCTTGGGATCGAAGCCGGCGGGGGGCTTGCCGTTGGAGCCGGTGCCGATCGTCTTCTCCACCCAGACGAATTTGTCGAGCTTGCCGCCGTCCCACTGCTGCCACATCTGGAAGAAGCGATGCACGGGGTCGCCGGTGTAAGCGGCGTAGGAGACATATTTGCTGATCTGATAAGGCCCGTTGGGCAGATCGGTCGGGAAGCGCGTATCCGGCACGCCCTGGGGAACGCCGGCCGCATAAGTGGTGTAGGGCTGCGGCAGCGTGGCGTAGGCGCCGGTCGAAGGCGTCACCACCTCATAATGATGGAGATCGGAGCCGATGTTCTGCGCCGCCTCGGAGAAATGCGGGCCGGGCGTTCCATCGGCCTTGATGATGCCCTTGCTCAGCAGATTGTCGACGCTCTGACCGGCGGCGGGACGATAGCCGCCGAAGAGATTGTCGAATGTGCGATTCTCGCCGACGACGATGATGACATGCTTGATCGGCGTCCGTGTGGACGGATCGGCCTTGGCGGAGATCGTGATCGACGTCGCGGTGAGCGCCGTCGTCGCGAGACAGGCGCTCTTCAAAAGCAGACGTATGTTCATGTGGCCCTCGCATTTTCAGAGGAAAAGCACTTTTCCAATCTCGAGGCCGGCGCTCGCCGTGAGCGTCGCGGCAGGCCAAGCTAGCGACGCCCGATCTCAGCGCGATGGCTGCGCAATGAAGCTCTCGTGACTGCGGTGGCGCTATCGGGCGCGAGCGCCGAGGCGACGTGCGACTTTGCCGCATGCTTGACGCGCCCCGCTCCGCAACTAGCTGACTGTCTAGAAATGCGCGTTTTTCGTTGTTTTTTCCGACAAAGTAGAAGAAGCCGGAAATTTGCGGCTTTCCCGCCAATCGCGCATCGTTTTCGCATATTGCGAGACTCTTCAACGCGTTCTACCTACACGCATGTAGTCGACGACAGCAGCAACAATGACGAAAGGCGTCACTGATGGCACATACGACAGCGGAGCTCGAGGCGATCCTCATGCAGCGCTCGCTCACCGACGTGGAACTTCTCGCGGCGGCGGACAAGGCCGAGGATTTTCGCATCCTGCCGGACGCGTCGGTGATCAAGATCGGGGGGCAGAGCATCATCGATCGCGGCCGCTCGGCGGTCTATCCGCTCGTCGATGAGATCGTCACCGCGCGCAAGACGCATCAGATGCTGATCGGCACGGGCGCCGGCACGCGCGCGCGTCATCTCTATTCCATAGCGGCGGGCGTCGGCCTGCCGGCGGGCGTGCTCTCGCAGCTCGGCGCCTCGGTCGCCGATCAGAACGCCGCGATGCTCGGACAGCTGCTCGCCAAGCACGGCATTTCCGCGGTGGAAGGCGCCGGCCTCTCGGCTGTGCCGCTCTATCTGCAGGAGGTCAACGCCGTCGTGTTCAGCGGCATGCCGCCTTATAATCTTTGGATGCGTCCGGCGGCCGAGGGCGTCATTCCGCCCTATCGCACCGACGCGGGCTGCTTCCTCATCGCGGAGCAATTCGGCTGCAAGGCCATGATCTTCGTCAAGGACGAGCAGGGCCTGTTCACCGCCAATCCCAAGACCGACAAGAATGCGAAATTCATCCCCAAGATCACGGTCGACGAGATGAAGGAGCAGGGCCTGCAGGATTCGATCCTCGAATTTCCGCTGCTCGATCTGCTGAAGTCCGCGCGTCACATCCGCGAGGTGCAGATCGTCAACGGCCTCGTGCCCGGCAATATGACCCGCGCTCTTTCCGGCGAGCATGTCGGCACCATCATCACCGCGAGCTGAGACAGACCATGACCCACACTTACAACATCAAGCATGTCGCCTCTCCGCTCGCGCGGCAGACCCTTCTCGACTCCGAGCTGACGCGCCCCGTCGCCGGCAAGCGGCCGATCCGCGTGCTGCCCTGGCTGCAGGTGGTGAAGATCGGCGGCCGCGCCATCATGGATCGCGGCGCCGAGGCGATCTTGCCGCTGGTGGAGGAGATCCGAAAGCTCATGCCCGAGCATCGGCTGCTCTTCCTCACCGGCGCCGGCGTGCGCGCGCGTCACCTCTATGGCGTCGGGCTCGATCTCGGCCTGCCGGTCGGCTCGCTGGCCCCGCTCGCCGCGAGCGAGGCCGGCCAGAACGGCCACATACTCGCGTCGCTGCTCGCGCCGGAAGGCGTCTCCTATATCGAGCATCCGACCATCGCCAATCAGCTGGCGATTCATCTGAGCGCGACCCGCGCCGTGGTGGGCAGTGGCTTCCCGCCCTATCACCATCATGAGTTCCCGGGCTCGCGCATCCCGCCGCATCGGGCCGATACGGGCGCCTTCCTGCTCGCCGACGCCTATGGCGCCGCCGGCCTCACGATAGTGGAGGATGTGGACGGTCTCTACACGAGCGATCCCAACGGTCCGGACGGCGAGAAGGCGCAGCTCATCCGCGAGACGAGCTTCTCCGAGCTCGCCGATCACAAGGGCACGCTGCCCTTCGACCGCGCCTTGCTCGAGGTGATGGCGACCGCGCGCCATATCGATCATGTGCAGATCGTGAACGGCCTCGTCCCCGGCCGGCTCACCGCCGCTCTGCGCGGCGAGCATGTCGGCACGATCATCCACACGGCCGCGCGCCGGAACAGCTGACGAAAGCAACACCGACATCTCGCGCCGTCGATTTTCGATGGCGCGAGATATATGCAAGATGGGTGAGGCAGCCCTCACCCCTCCCCGTGCAAATTCCTCTCCTCCATGCGCGCGAGGAAGAAGAAGCACAGAGCGATGAACATCGCCCCCACCAGAAAAGCCGTGCGGAAGGTCTCGCGCAGCGCTTCCACATCGGCGCGGGTGGCGGCTTCGGCCACGAGAGCGCCATGGCCGGCGCCGATGACGATCGCGCCCATGATCGCCACGATCAGCGCCGCGCCCAGCTGCCGCGAGAATTGCATCACCGCTGTCGCCGTGCCGAGATTATGCCCCGGCGCCGCGCTCTGCACGCAGACCGTCGTCACCGGCAGCATGGCTCCGACGCCGAGGCCGACGATCGCCAGCAGCGCATCCAGCGCGGCGAGCGGCAGATCGGCGAGAAATTGCCGCGCGGCGAGCAGAGCGACGAAAGCGAGAACGAGCGCCGTCAGCGGCGCCGCCTTGTAATGGCGCACACGGCCGAGCAGCCGTCCAGAGATGGTGGCGCCGGTGACTGTCGCCACGGTCAGCGGGATCAGCGCGAGGCCGGATTGGTCGGCTGAGAGGCGCAGCGCGCCCTCGAAATAAATCGGCATATACATGGTCAGCGCGACGAAGGTTCCGAGCCCGAAGCCGCCCGCGAGAATGGCGTTGCGAATAACGTCGTCGGCCAGCACGGCGAGCGGGATCAGAGGCTCCTCCGCCGTCTTGGTGCGCCAGGCGAAGATCGCCCAGCCGGCGAGCGCCGTGGCCAGCATGGCGAGAATGGGCGCCGAGCCCCAGGGATAGCGCACGCCGCCCCAGGAGAGCGCGAGCAGCGAGGCGACCGACGCGATGACGAGCAGCGCGGCGCCGCCGACATCGACGCGATGCGGATGGCGACGCAGCGGCAGCCGCGCCAGCTTGAAATAGGTCATGAAAAAAGCCGCGAGGCCGAGCGGCAGATTGATCCAGAAGATCAGAGACCAATGCAGATATTCGGCGAAGACGCCGCCGAGGATCGGCCCGCCGACGCTGGCGCCGGCGAAGACGACCGAGAAATAGGTGAGCGCGCGGCCGCGCTCGCGCACGCTGACGAGATCGGCGATGATTGTCTGCGCCAGCGCGATGAGCGCGCCGCCGCCCGCGCCCTGCACCGCGCGCGCGATGGCGAGCCAAGTGAGGTTCGGCGACACGGCGCAGGCGACCGAGCCGAGCACGAAGGTGCTGATGCCGATCAGCAGCATCACGCGCACGCCATGAATATCGGCGAGCTTGCCATAGAGCGGCGTCAGCGCGGTCGCAGCCACGAGATAGGCGGTGACGATCCAGGGCAGATGCGCGAAATCGCCGAGGTCCTGGCCGATCGTCGGCAGAGCGGTGGCGACAATGGTCTGGTCCAGCGCCGAGAGCAGCATGGCGAGGCCGAGCCCGATCATGATCTGCAGCATCTCGCCTCTACTCAGATCGGCGTGCGAGAAGCCGGCGGCGGGCTTGTTCACTTTTGGGGGTCCTCTCCGCGAATCGCTGGGCGAAAGCCTGAGCGTGCGAGTATGGCGCCGTCGCGGCCGACGACGATGATCTCGAGCGCGGTCGCCGGATTGGCGAGCGCCGCTGCGGCCGTGTCCCATGCGCGATGCGCGATCGGCGCGGCGAGGTCCAGCCCGGCTCCACGGGCGGTCGCCTGCGCCTCCAGCGCGCTATTGGCTTTTTCGATCGCCGCGCAGAGCGCCTCGCCGGCGCCGGCCGCGCGGGCGGTCGCCGCGAGATCGGGTAGATCGACCGAGGAGCGGCTGGAGTGAAGGTCGAGCCGGCCCTGCGCCAGCTTGGTCAGCTTGGCGAAGCCGCCGGCGAGGGTCACGCGCGGAACCGTATGCCTGCGCAAATATTTCAGCAGGCCGCCGGCGAAGTCGCCCATTTCGATCAGCGCCTCCTCCGGCAGGCCGTAGAGCTTGCGCACGGCGTCTTCCGAAGTGGAGCCGGTGGTCGCCGCGATATGGTCGAGGCCGCAGGCGAGGGCGACGTCGACGCCGCGGTGGATGCTGTCGATCCAGGCGGAGCAGGAATAGGGCACGACGATTCCCGTCGTGCCGAGAATGGAGAGCCCGCCGATAATGCCGAGCCGTCCGTTGAGGGTCGAGCGGGCGAGCTCCTCGCCATTCTCGACGGAAATCTCGATTTGCGCGTCCGGCGCAGCGCCGAGCTCGGCGGCGGCTTCCGCTATCGCCTGCCGCATCATGGCGCGGGGAACGGGGTTTATGGCCGGCTCGCCCGGCGGCAGCGGTAGGCCGGGGCGCGTCACCACGCCGACGCCGGGGCCGGCGGCAAAGCTCACCCCCGCGCCGGCCGGCGCGCGCCGCACCTTCGCGCGGATCAGCGCGCCATGGGTGACGTCGGGATCGTCGCCCGCATCCTTCACCACGCCGGCCTCGGCATAGTCCCCGCCGCGGGTGAATTGCGCGAGCGCGAAGGCGACGCGTCTTCCGCCCGGCAGGCCGATCTCCACCGGATCGGGCGGCTCGCGCCCGGAGACGAGCGCGACGAAGGCCGCCCGCGCCGCCGCAGTGGCGCAGGCGCCGGTGGTCCAGCCGCGGCGCAGCGGGGGCTTTGTCGAGTCCGCGTCTGTCATGGGCGACACATAAACCGCATTCTCTCCGCGCGACACTGCGCGCGAGTTGGACTAGAAGAATGTCCTCGTCCAGAGCAGCGAGACAGGGGGCCGAAATGACGCGCAATCTCCTCGATTTCCATATTCTCCTCGCGCCGGCGGAGGCCGGAGGCGGCGGCTTTTCGCTGTCCAGCCCGGATATCGCCGAGGGCGCGACCATCGATCGCAAATTCGTTTTCAACGATTTCGGCGGGACGGGCGACAATGTCTCGCCACAGCTGAATTGGAGCGAGCCGCCGGCGGGAACCAAGAGCTTCGCGCTCTTCTGTCATGATCCCGACGCGCCGACCGGCGGCGCCGGCTTCTGGCACTGGCTCGTCGTCGATATTCCCGCCTCCACGCGCGCGCTGGCGCAAGGCGCCGGAGCGGTGGGCGACGCTGGTCTCCCGGCGGGCGCGAAGCCGATCCGCAACGACTATGGCTTTTCCCATTGGGGCGGTCCTTGCCCGCCGGTCGGCGATCCGCCGCATCGCTATGTCTTCACCATCTATGCGCTGAGCATCGAGACGGTGGAGGCGCCGGAGGGCGCGACGGCCTCGCTCGTCGGCTTCATCGTCAATCAGAATGTCCTCGCCAAGGCGAGCCTCACCGGCCTCTACGGCCGCTGAGCTTTGCTCGCTGCTCTCGCGGATAATTTGGCGCTCGCCGCGCTCGGTCTTTCGATCGAGGCGGCGATCGGCTATCCGCAATGGCTCTTCGCCGCCATCGGCCATCCGGTCACTTGGATCGGCGCGCTGATCGCCGCGCTCGATCGCCGGCTCAATCGGGGTGGCGCGCCGCCGCTGCTGCGTCGTCTCGCCGGCGTCGGCGCGATCCTCATCGTCGTCGCCATCGCTTGCGGGATCGGCCTTCTGCTGCAGGCGGCCTGCCTCGCTTTGCCTTTCGGGATTGTCCCGCTCGCCGTGCTGACCTCGAGCCTCTATGCGCAGCGCAGCCTCTATTCGCATGTGAAGGATGTTGCAGAGGAGCTCGACGTCTCGCTCGAGCGCGGCCGCGCCAGCGTCGCAAAAATCGTCGGACGCGACGTCTCGCGGCTGAATGAGGCGGGCGTGAGCAGGGCGGCGATCGAAAGCCTCGCCGAGAATTTCTCGGATGGGGTCATCGGCCCGGCCCTCGCCACCGTCTTGTTCGGACTGCCCGGGGCACTCATATACAAAGGCGTGAATACGGCCGACAGCATGATAGGCCACAGGACGATGCGACACGAAGCGTTCGGTTGGGCGAGCGCCCGATTGGACGATCTCCTCAATCTTCCCGCCGCGCGCCTCTCGGCGGCTCTCATCGCGATAGGCGCCGCGCTGACGGGGACCTCCTTCCGGGCCGCGATTTCGACCTGCCTGCGCGATGCGGGCGCGCATGCCTCGCCCAACGCCGGCTGGCCGGAGGCGGCGATGGCCGGCGCCCTGGATTTGCGGCTCGGCGGCCCGCGCGCCTATGGCGCCCATGAGGTCGCGGGCGTCTGGCTCGGCTCGGGCCGCGCAGAGGCGACGCCGGCGGATATTCGCCGCGCCTTGCGGATTTTCAGCTGCGCCGCGGCGACGGCGATCTGCGCTTTCGCAGGCGCCGCTCTGGTGTTGCTCAGTAATTGAGCAGATTAGCTGGTGCTCGAGCGGGCGAAGTGAAAAATTTTTGGCGCCTAGCGCAAAACATCACCAGATTTCATTTCAGGAGACATTGACTATGCTATAATTTCTTTTTTGTGCGTCGCAGCACAGCTCGAATGAGCGGCGGCCGCGCATGAAGGGAGCGTGGAGAGATGGACCGGATATCGTACCAGTTCTATGAGATGATGCATCTGGCTTTCGCCCCGGCGCGGGCGATGTCGGACGCGACTCTCACGACCTTCAAGAGCCCGTTCAATCCCTTCGCGCATACGTCGGTAGGGCGCAGCGTCGCGGCGGCGGCGGAATTGTTCGAGCGCATGACGCGCCGCTATGGCAAGCCGGTCTTCGATCTTCCCGAGACGCTCGTCGATGGCGTGGCGACGCCCATCGTCGAGGAGGTGGTGTGGGAGCGGCCTTTCTGTCGGCTGCTGCATTTCCAGCGAATCTTCCAGGGCGAGGCGCCGCGCCAATCCAAGCTGCTGATCGTCGCGCCAATGTCCGGCCATTACGCCACGCTGCTGCGCGGCACGGTCGAGGCCTTTTTGCCGAGCCATGACGTCTACATCACCGATTGGTGCGACGCGCGTTCCGTGCCGACCGAGAAAGGCGTCTTCAGTCTCGACGATTATGTCGATTATCTCGTCGATGCGCTGCGCCTCTTGTCGAAGCGCGACGATGGCGTTCCGCTGCATACGCTCGGCGTCTGCCAGGCGTCCGTGCCGCTCATCTGCGCCATTGCGGCGCTGGATGGCGAGGGCGGCGTCGATGCGCCGGAATCCATGGTGCTGATGGGCGGACCGATCGATCCGCGCCGCAGCCCGACGGCGGTCAATCGCCTCGCCGTGGAGCGCGGCGTCGACTGGTTCCATCGCAATTGCATCCACAGCGTGCCCTTTCCCCATGCCGGGTTCGGGCGCAAGGTCTATCCGGGCTTTCTGCAGCTCTCGGGCTTCATGGCGATGAATCTCGAGCGCCATGTCGCCGCGCATTTCGATATGTTCAACCATCTCGTCGAGGGCGACGGCGATTCCGCCGAGAAGCATCGCGACTTCTACGACGAATATCTCGCGGTCATGGATCTCGCCGCCGAGTTCTATCTCGAGACGGTCGAGAAAGTGTTCATCCGCCATGAGATTCCGCAGGGCCTGCTGCGCCACCGCGGCGAGATCATCGATCTTTCCGCCATACAGCGCACCGCGCTGCTGACGGTGGAAGGCGAGAAGGACGATATCTCCGGCGTCGGCCAGACCTACGCCGCGCAAGAGCTGTGCGCCAATATTCCGGAAGTCCGCAAGCAGCATTATCTGCAAGAGGGCGTCGGCCATTACGGCGTCTTCAACGGCTCGCGCTTCCGCCGCGACATCGTACCGCGCATCCGCGATTTCTTCACGCGGGTGGAGACTTATTCCAGCTGAGCGGCGCGCGCTTCTCCCCGCGCGCTTCGCGGCGGGGAGAAGCCTCGAAATCGTCAGGCGCGGCCGAAGATCAGGATGAAATTATTGGCCGGAAGATCGACGATCTTCTTCAGCGCGATTCCATGCGGCGTGGCCGCCTTCTCGAGGTCCCGCACATCCTTCAGCCCCCATTCGGAGACCTGGGCGGCGAGGATTTCCTTATCGAAGGCTTCATTGGAGGCGGTCGTATATCCGCCCTCCACCTTGAACGGGCCATAGATGGCGACGAATCCGTCCTTGGCCAGCAGCTTCGCCGCGAGCTGCGCGATGCCGTCGGCGATGGCGACGGGCGCGACCTGGAACAGATTGACGACGAAGATCACGTCATAGAGGCGATCTTTCGCATCGGGCCAGGTCTCGGAGTTGGTGAGATCGATCTTCAGTGGATCGGCGACATTGGCGGCGCCGGCTTCCGCGCGCTTGGCTTTGATCGTCTCGAAGACATCGGCGTCGTAATCAGAAGGCTGCAGGAACAGCTCCTTGAAGTGCGGCGCGAAATAATTGATGTGATTGCCGGCGCCGCTGGCCAGCTCGAGCACATTGCCGCTCTTTGGAAAAATTTCCTTGAACACGTCGAGGATCGGATCGCGATTGCGATTGCCCGCCCAAGCGACATAGGGGCTGAGCGGATAGGGATCGATCGGCGGACGGTCGGCGGGAATGACGACGGCCTCGGCGGTGACGTTCGACATTGCTTGCTCCTCCTTTACGCTTGCACAGGGAATTCGCGCGCCGTCAGGCGGCGAGCAGCTCGGCGAGATGGCGATCGATCGCCGAATTATAGGCGGCGTCCGCTCCAAAGAGAGCGAGATGGCCCCAAGTCGACGAAACGCGGCGCAATCGGCTCTTGGGGATGAGCTTCTGCTCGGCCTCTATGTCGGCGAGCGGGAAGAATCCGTCCTCGTCGATGGCGATGACGGAGGTCTCTGCGCGAATTCGGCCGAGCGCCGTCGCGAGATCGCCATCGGCGTTTCGCGAGACATCGGCGTCGCGCCACTTGCGCAGCAGCAGAAGAAGATTGTTGGGGTCCTGCGGCAGGAAGTGATTCTCGACGAAGCCGGTGACGAAATCATCCGTCGTCGTGAAGCCCAGCTCCGCAAAGCCGCGCGTGTTGTAGAGCGCCGGAGAGAAGCCGGAGGCAGCAAAGACGCGCGAATGTCGGCGCAAGCCGCGATGGACGCGAGAGGCGCGCTCGTACCAGCCCTCCTCGAAGGCGGGATCGGAGGTGATCGCGTCGATGAATGTCTGCACCAGCAGGCGATTATGCGGCGTGCCGCGCGCGAGGCCGGCGATGGGCGCGGCGCGGCGCACCGCCTCGGGAAAACGCACGGCCCATTCATAGGTCTGCTGCGCGCCCATGGAGCCGCCGAGCACGAGAGCGAGGCGCTCGATTCCGAATGTCTCCGTCACCAGACGATGCTGCGCGCGCACGTCGTCGGCGATCTCGACCTTGGGAAAGCGCGCGGCGCCGAAGGGTGCGCGCGTGTTGCTCGGCGAGCTGGAGAGGCCGGCGCCGATCTGATTGACCAGGATGATGAAATATTTTTCTGGATCGAGCGCGCGGCCGGGGCCGACATAGGCGAGCTCGAGAATTTTCGACGAGCCGGAATACCAGCTCGGAAACAGCACGGCGTTGTCGCGCGCCGGCGAGAGCTTTCCGAAAGTGGCGTAGGCGATCTCGAGGTCGCGTATCTTCTCTCCGCTCACGAGATCGAAATCGCCGAGCGCCTGCGTCTCGAAAGGGCCGTGGGTCTTCTGCGAGTAGTAAGCCTCGGTCACGAATGCCTCCGCGTCGGTTCGCGCAGATGCTGCTAAATCATATCGAAAATATCAAGAGATAAAAATTGGGCAGGCGAATTGTCGCATATAAAACAAAACTGTCATATTGCCATGCTGCCGCTACGACGAAAATTAGCGTTGTTAGACTAGTGGGATTATGATTTTAATTGCCGCCGAATGCGCGTGAGGCGCGAGAGATTCGCGGAGGCCGGCATGGGTGAGAAGATATTTCTCTACGCTGAAATTCAGGTGTCGATTCCTTTCGAGCAAATCCCCTGGAAAGAGATCGATGTCGCGATGAAGAAAAATCCCGGCATAAAGAGCAAGACTTGGCTCAGCGGGATCAACACCAACACAATCGGCGGCTTCTACGAATTCGACTCGCTCGAGAACGCCAAGGCCTACGCCACCGGCTATCTCGCCGAGGCGGCGCAGCAGCTCGGCGGCTCGCTGACGGTGCGGCTCTACAATGGCGATGTCGTCGCCGAGGCCAGCAAGGCGATCTACTCGCCCTTCTACTAAAGACGCGTCGCTCGCGAGGTCGAAGGCCGCGAGCTTCGCGGCCTCCGCGCCCGAGCATGCTTCTCTCGCGCCACGCGCGAAACATCATGCTCATAGGAGGCGGCCCGCGGGGCGCCGCGCTTTTCCGCATGGAATCTCCCCACTGGCGCGGAAACGATCTTCTCCGTGACGCCCGGTCCCGATAAGCTTCGTCATGTCGCCGGCGGCGAACCGAACGCTCTCGAGGAGGACGCCATGACCAGCGGAGATCAATTCCCCGTCACCCGTACCGAGGAGGAGTGGCGCGCGCGCCTCACTCCCGATCAATATGTCATAATGCGCCGCCATGGCACCGAGCCGCCGGGCAGCTGCGCGCTCGACCAGGAGAAGCGCCCTGGCGTGTTCTCCTGCGCCGGCTGCGATCAGCCGCTCTTCGCTACGCGCCAGAAATTCTCGAGCGGCACGGGCTGGCCCAGCTTCTTCGATCCGCTCGACGGCGCCATCGCCACCTCCGTCGATCACACCCATGGCATGACCCGCACCGAGGTGCATTGCAGCCGCTGCGGCTCGCATCTCGGCCATGTGTTTCCCGACGGCCCGCCGCCCACCGGTCTTCGCTATTGCATCAATGGCCTCGCCCTGACTTTTTTTCCCGAGTGACGGGCGGGTAGGCGCTACCCCATTCGTCGAGCGACCCTCCCCTCCCCCGCTCGAAGGGGTACGGGTGGGCCGCGACGACGCTCTGGCGCGAGCTTATACGCTCCTTTCGATCGGGAGCGCGGGCGCACGGGACTATATTTCCCACTCTGGATATTGATTTTCAAACCTATACGGGACGAGCCGGCCGCGGCGCGCGCGCCATGCCAGTCGATCACGAACGCTCTGATCGGATAGGTAAAGGGTGGGCGGACGGCCCCGGCTGTTCGAATGTGCGAAGAGAGCGGGACGCGACTCCGAACGAAGAGGAGAGCGTCGCAATCGCTCGATTTCCGCGGAAACTGTGGGCTATATCGCCTGATATTTTCGCTTGACGAGGAATTTCGATCTCTCCATAGCCACGGGGCCGCGGATATCGATCGGCGTCTTGCGGGCAGGAGACGATGTCGCAGGGCCGAATGTCCGCCAGCCGTGGTTCTTGATGAAACTATCGGAAGGTTCTAGTTTCGCGGAACAATGACGGCGAAGACCGGGTTTCTCGGTCTTGGCCCGACGGTCGTTGGCGGCGCGCGCAGGGATTTCCACTGCGCGGGGCATGGCCACTCGGCCCGGATAAATCTTCGAGGGCGGGCGAAACGCTTTCTGCGAGGGGAGAGAAATTGTAATGTCCGATACGTCCATCCCGGCCAGCGGGAAAGGCAACCAGCATCTTTCTCCCAAATCCGATATCGAGATCTCTCAAGCGGCGTCCATGCGTCCGATCGTCGACGTCGCCCGCGAGAAGCTCGGCATCCCCGCCGAACATGTGTTGCCTTACGGACATTACAAGGCGAAAATCTCCCTCGACTATCTCAGCTCCCTGCAGGACCGCCCGGACGGCAAGCTGATCCTCGTCACCGCCATCACGCCGACGCCCGCCGGCGAAGGCAAGACGACCACCACGGTCGGCCTGGGCGATGCGCTCAATCACATCGGCAAGAAGGCCATCATGTGCCTTCGCGAGCCGAGCCTCGGCCCCTGCTTCGGCGTGAAGGGCGGCGCCGCCGGTGGCGGTTATGCACAAGTCGTGCCGATGGAGGACATCAACCTCCATTTCACCGGCGACTTCCACGCCATCGGCGCGGCCAATAATCTGCTCTCCGCGCTCATCGACAATCACGTCTATTGGGGCAATTCGCTCGGCATCGATCCGCGCCGCATCTCCTGGCGCCGCGCTGTGGACATGAACGACCGCTCGCTGCGCTCGATCGTCTCCTCGCTCGGCGGCGTCGCCAATGGCTTCCCGCGTGAGGACGGCTTCGACATCACCGTCGCCTCCGAGGTGATGGCGATCTTCTGCCTCGCCACCAGCCTCGAGGATCTTCAGCGCCGGCTCGGCGACATCATCGTCGCGCAGACGCGCGACAAGAAGAACATCCGCGCCTCCGAGCTGAAGGCGCAGGGCTCCATGGCCGCGCTGCTGAAGGACGCCATCGCCCCCAATCTGGTGCAGACGCTCGAGAATAATCCGGCCTTCATCCATGGCGGGCCTTTCGCCAATATCGCGCATGGCTGCAATTCGGTCATCGCCACCAAGGCGGCGTTGAAGCTCGCCGATTATGTGGTGACGGAAGCCGGCTTCGGCGCCGATCTCGGCGCGGAGAAGTTCTTCGACATCAAATGCCGCAAGGCCGGAATCAAGCCGGACGTCACTGTCATCGTCGCGACAATTCGCGCGCTGAAGATGCATGGCGGCGTCGCCAAGGATGATCTGAAGGTCGAGAATGTCGCGGCGCTGGAGAAGGGCTTCGCCAATCTGAAGCGCCATATCGCCAATGTGCAGAAGTTCGGCGTGCCGGTGATCGTCTCCGTCAACCGCTTCAGCACCGACACGCAGGCGGAGATCGAGCTGCTGCAGAAGCTTTCCCAGGCCGAGGGCGTCGATTGCGTGCTCGCCGATCATTGGGGCTCGGGCGGTCCGGGCGCGGCGGAACTCGCCCATAAGGTCGTCTCGACGATCGAGGCCAAGCCCACGCAGTTCAAGCCGCTCTACGCCGATGATCTGCCGCTGGTGGAGAAGGTGCGCACCATCGCGCGCGAGCTCTATGGCGCCTCGGACATCGCGCTCGATCCGTCGGTGAAGACGCGCTTCGCGGAGCTGGAGAAAGAGGGCTTCGGCCATCTGCCGGTCTGCATCGCCAAGACGCAATACAGCTTCTCGACCGACGCCAACGCCAAGGGGGCGCCCTCGGGTCATGTGATCCCGGTGCGCGAGCTCCGGCTGTCGGCGGGCGCGGAATTCGTCGTCGTCGTCTGCGGCGACATCATGACCATGCCGGGCCTGCCCAAGGTTCCCGCCGCCAACAATATCGAGGTCGGCGCGGACGGGCGGATCGCCGGCCTGTTCTAGAGCGCTCTTCGCTCGAACGATCTCGTTCGAGCGATCAGAGCCCGCTCTGAGCGCGGCCGCCGCGGGAAGAAGCAACGGGCGCCGGGCCTCGTTCCCCGCGTCCGACGAAAACAAACTCGAACCGATGAGCTCGAAGGGAGCCCAAGACATGTCGAATTCCAGAATTCCGGGCCGCAATTTTCTGTTCGTTCCCGGCCCGACCAATATTCCGGACCGTATCCTGCGCGCGATGAATGTCGTTTCCGAGGACCATCGTTCGCCGAAGTTCCCCGAGTTGACGCTGCCGCTGTTCACCCAGCTCAAGAAGGTCTTCAAGACCGAGAGCGCTCAGGCCTTCATCTTCCCGGCTTCGGGCACCGGCGGCTGGGAAGCGGCGATCACCAACACTCTGTCGCCCGGCGACAAGGTCATCGCGCAGCGCTTCGGCCAGTTCACCCATCTGTGGATCGACCTTGCCAAGCGCATCGGTCTCGATGTGATCGAGCAGGACGAGGAGTGGGGCGTCGGCAACAATCCCGACCGCATCGAAGAGACGCTGAAGGCCGACAAGAATCACGAGATCAAGGCCGTCTTCGCCACCCATAACGAGACAGCCACGGGCGTGACCTCGGACATCGGCGCCGTGCGCAAGGCGATCGACAACGCCAAGCATCCCGCCATGCTCTTCGTCGATGGCGTGTCCTCCGTCGGCTCGCTGGACTTCAAGCAGGACGAGTGGGGCGTCGACGTCGCCGTCTCCGGCTCGCAGAAAGGCTTCATGCTGCCGGCCGGCCTCGCCATCATGAGCGTCAGCCAGAAGGCGCTGAAGGCCGGCGAGACCGCCAAGCTGCATCGCGCCTATTTCGACTTCCAGGATCATGTGAAGGCGAACGCCACCGGCTACTTCCCCTACACGCCGGCGCTGCCGCTGCTCTACGGCCTGCGCGAGTCGCTCAATGTTCTGTTCGAGGAAGGCCTCGATCAGGTCTATGCGCGTCATCACCATCTCGCCGAGGGCGTGCGCGCCGCGGTCGCGGCCTGGGGCCTCAAGCCCTGCGCCAAGGAAGCCAAGTGGAACTCCGACACTGTGACCGCGATCGTGGTGCCGGAAGGCTTCGACGCAGCCAAGGTCATCGAGATCGCCTATAAGCGCTACAATCTCGCGCTCGGTGCCGGCCTCAACAAGGTCGCCGGCAAGGTGTTCCGCATCGGCCATCTCGGTGATCTCAACGAGCTGATGCTGCTCGGCGCCATCGCGGGCGCGGAAATGGCGATGCTCGACGTCGGCATTCCGGTCACGGCCGGCAGCGGCGTCGCGGCAGCCCAGGCCGTCTATCGCGCCAATCCGATCCTCCAGGCCTGATGATTCGCGGCCTCGCCCCATTGCGGGCGAGGCTGCTTCTTCAATACGAGACGCGACGTTTCGACGTCGCAAAATGTCGAGCCGAAATGGCCGAGCGACTTCGGGGGAAGCAGCAAACATGTCGCACAAAATCGTCTTTCTCGATCGCGAGACGCTCGACGCCAATTTGCGCAAGCCGAATTTCCCGCACGACTATACGGAATATGCGCAGACCTCTCCGGCCGATGTGGTCGAGCGCCTCAAGGGCGCGACCATCGCCATCACCAATAAGGTTCCGCTGCGCGAGGAAGCGCTGAAGCAGCTTCCCGATCTCAAGCTGATCGCCGTCGCCGCCACCGGCACCGACGTGATCGACAAGGCCTATACGACGGCCAATGGAATCACCGTCTCCAACATCCGCAATTACGCCTTCAACACGCTTCCCGAGCATGTGATCGCGCTGATCTTCGCGCTGCGCCGCAATCTCGTGAACTATGTGGATTCGGTGCGCCGCGGCCGTTGGCAGGAGTCGAACCAGTTCTGCTATTTCGACTATCCGATCTATGACATCGCCGGCTCGACGCTCGGGATCATCGGCTATGGCGCGCTCGGCAAGTCGATCGCGACGCGCGCCGAGGCGCTGGGCATGAAGCTGCTCATCAATGACGTCGTTCCCGGCCCCGGCATCGTCGACATTCCGACCATTCTGCGCGAGGCCGATGTCGTCACGCTCAATCTGCCCCTGACGCCGCAGACCAAGAATCTCATCGGCGCGAAAGAGCTCGCCTCGATGAAGAAGACGTCGATCATCATCAACACCGCGCGCGGCGGCATCGTCGATGAGCAGGCGCTCGCCGATGCGCTGCGCAATGGCGTCATCGCCGGCGCGGGCTTCGACGTGCTGACCGTCGAGCCGCCCAAGCAGGGCAATATTCTGCTCGATCCGACGATTCCCAATCTCATCGTCACGCCGCATGTCGCCTGGGCCTCCAAGGAGGCGATGCAGGTGCTGGCCGATCAGCTGATCGACAATGTCGACGCCTTCGTCGCCGGCGCGCCGCGCAATCTGGTGACGGCGTAAGCGCAGTTGCAGTCTCGCGCCCGACCAGGCGTCATGGCCGGGCTCGTCCCGGCCATCCACGCCGAACGGCGGTGGAGCGGTCGAGACGAAACAGGAATGACTCGGCGCATGTCGGGCGCCTTGCGTGGCCTCGTGGCGTGGATGGCCGGGACGAGCCCGGCCATGACGGACAGCCTTTCACAGGAACTGCTATGACTCAAAAGCTGCTCTTCCTTCTCGACACCGATGCGGTCCCGAGCGTGTTCGACACGGTCGTCGCCTATGACGGCGGCGCGGATCATGTCATCGGCTACGCCAATGTGACGCCTGCGAATGTCGGCGCGCTGGTCGATGGCGCGATCTACACGCGCGGTCCGAAGGAGAAGCAGTTCACCGCGCTCTTCGTGGGCGGCGGCGATATGGTCGCCGGCGAGACCTTGTTCAAAGCGGTGCGCAAGCGCTTCTTCTCGAATTTCCGCGTCTCCGTGATGCTCGACTCCAACGGCTCCAACACGACGGCCGCCGCGGGCGTGGCGCTGCTCGCCAAGGCCAAGCCGCTCGCCGGCAAGAAGGCCATCGTGCTCGCCGGCACCGGCCCGGTCGGCCTGCGCGCCGCGGCCTTCCTGCATTCGGAGGGCGCCGAGGTCGCCATCACCTCGCGCCAGAAGTCGCGCGCCGACGCTGCGGCGGCCGCGCTGCAGGAGCGTTTCGGTTTCACGCCCACCGCGATCGAGGCGGTGGATAACGCCGCCCGCGCCGCGGCGGTGAAGGGAACCAATATCGTCTTCGCGGCGGGCGCCATCGGCGTGCAGCTGCTGGAAGAGCAGGATTGGCAGAATGATCCGACGATCGAGCTGCTCGCGGACGTCAATGCGCAGCCGCCGCTCGGAATCGGCGGCGTCGAGGCGATCGACAAGGCGAAGGAGCGTCACGGCAAGATCGTCATTGGCGCGCTCGGCGTCGGCGGCTTGAAGCTGAAGCTGCATCGCGCCTGCATCGCGCAATTGTTCGAGAGCGCCGACAAGGTGCTCGACGCCGAGGAAATCTACGTGCAGGCCAAGGCGAACGCCTGACTTTCGAGGGATCGACGAGAATGACCAAGGACGAAACGATCGGCAAATTTCTCGACGATCTCGCCAGCGAGCGTCCGACGCCGGGCGGCGGCGGCGCCGCTGCGGTGATGGGCGCCATCGGCGCGGCGCTGGTGTCGATGGTCGCCAATCTCACCATCGGCAAGAAGAATTACGAATCCGTCGAGGAAGATCTCAAAGCCGCGCGGGCCGAGGCGGAGCGCGTTCGCGCCGAGCTGACCGCCGCGATCGACGAAGATGTCGTCGCCTTCAATTCTGTGATGGGGGCCTATGGCCTGCCGCGCGCCACCGATGAGGACAAGGCCGCGCGCTCGGCCGCCATTCAGGCCGCGCTGAAGGACGCCACGCTCGCGCCGCTGCGCGCCGTGAAGGCCTGCTTCGAGGTGATCGTCCTCTCCGAGGCCGCCGCCGACAAAGGCAATCTCAACGTTATCAGCGACGCCGGCGTCGCCGTTCTCGCGGCCAATGCCGGATTGCGGAGCGCCGCGCTCAACGTCTACATCAATGCAAAAGCGATCAAGGATCGCGAGTTCGCAGAGAAACAGATCGGCGAGGTCGAGGCTCTGCTGGCCGCCGCCGCCGAGAAGACCGAAGCCGTCTACAAGGTCGTGAGAGACAAGATCGGCTCGTAATTTCACTCTCGAGCCGGCGATAAAACTGCAAGGGGAGAGGAAACATGGACGTCCATGAGTATCAAGCCAAGGAATTATTGGCGAGCTGCGGCGTCGCCGTGCCCCCCGGCACCGTCGCTTTCAGCCCCGATCAGGCCGTTTACGCGGCGACCGAGCTCGGCGGCTCGCATTGGGTGGTGAAGGCGCAGATTCACGCCGGCGCGCGCGGCAAGGCGGGCGGCATCAAGCTGTGCCGCACCTATCACGAGGTTCAGCAGGCCGCGCGCGAATTGCTCGGCAAGCGTCTCGTCACCAAGCAGACCGGGCCGGAAGGCAAGCCGGTGCAGCGCGTCTACGTCGAGCTCGCCGACCCTTACGAGCGCGAGCTCTATCTCGGCTTCGTCCTCGACCGTAAGCTCGAGCGCGTGCGCGTCATCGCCTCCAAGCATGGCGGCATGGAGATCGAGGAGATCGCCAAGACCGATCCGGACGCTATTCTTCAGGTCATCGTCGAGCCGGCCGTCGGCCTGCTGCCGTTCCAGGCGCGCGAGTTGGCCTTTCAGCTCGGCCTGAATCTCAAGCAGGTGTCGCGCGCGGTTCAGTCGATCCTCGGCGCCTATCGCGCCTTCCGCGACAATGATGCGACCATGCTGGAGATCAATCCGCTGGTCGTCACCAAGGACGACAAGGTGCTCGCGCTCGACGCGAAAATGTCCTTCGACGACAACGCCCTGTTCCGTCGCCGCAACATCGTCGACATGAATGATCCCTCGCAGTCCGACCCGCGCGAAGCGCAGGCGCTGGAGCATGCGCTAAACTACATCGGGCTCGACGGCGAGATCGGCTGCATCGTCAATGGCGCGGGCCTCGCGATGGCGACGATGGACATGATCAAGCACGCGGGCGGCAATCCGGCGAACTTCCTCGATGTCGGCGGCGGCGCCTCGGCCGAGCGCGTCGCGACGGCGTTTCGTCTCGTGCTCTCCGACGCCAATGTGAAGGTGGTGCTCGTCAACATCTTCGCCGGCATCAATCGCTGCGACTGGGTCGCGCAGGGCGTCATCGACGCGGTGAAGGCGACCAACATCACGGCGCCGCTCGTCGTGCGTCTCGCCGGCACCAATGTCGAGGCCGGCCGCAAGCTGCTCGACGAGAGCGGCATCAATGTCATCACCGCCGATTCGCTGGCCGACGCCGCCCAAAAGGCCGTCGCCGCTTGGCGCTCCGTGAAGTGAGCGGCGAGGCCGGGAGGAAACAATGAGCATTCTCATCGACGAAAAAACGCCCATCCTCGTCCAGGGCATCACCGGCGACAAGGGCAGCTTCCACGCCAAGGAGATGATCGACTACGGCACCAATGTCGTCGCCGGCGTCACTCCGGGCAAGGGCGGCAAGACCGTGCATGGCGTGCCGATCTTCGACACGGTGCGCGAGGCGGTGAAGCAGACCGGCGCGACCACCAGCATCACCTTCGTGGC
The DNA here is from genome assembly GCF_001644125.1 of Methylosinus sp. R-45379. Taxonomy (NCBI): domain Bacteria; kingdom Pseudomonadati; phylum Pseudomonadota; class Alphaproteobacteria; order Hyphomicrobiales; family Methylocystaceae; genus Methylosinus; species Methylosinus sp. R-45379. The sequence continues at coordinate 74,499 of NZ_LUUM01000057.1, read as the reverse complement.
GCCGCCCTATGCGGCCGACGCGATCATGGAGGCGGCCGACGCGGGCATTCGCCTCATCTGCTCCATCACCGACGGCATTCCGGCGCAGGACATGATGCGCGTGAAGCGCTACTTCCTGCGCTATCCGCGCGAGAAGCGTCCGACGATGGTCGGGCCGAACTGCGCCGGCATCATCAGCCCCGGCAAGGCCATGCTCGGCATCATGCCCGGCCATATCTACAAGCAGGGAAATGTCGGCCTCATCTCGCGCTCCGGCACGCTCGGCTATGAGGCGGCCTCGCAGCTGAAGGAGCTCGGGCTCGGCATCTCGACCTCGGTCGGCATCGGCGGCGATCCCATCAACGGCTCGTCCTTCCTGGATCATCTCGTGCTGTTCGATCAGGATCCGGAGACGGAAGCCGTGCTCATCATCGGCGAGATCGGCGGTCCGCAGGAGGCCGAGGCAGCGGCCTGGATCAAGGAGAATTTCTCCAAGCCGGTGGTCGGCTTCGTCGCCGGCCTCACGGCGCCCAAGGGTCGCCGCATGGGCCATGCGGGCGCCATCATCTCGGCGACCGGCGACAGCGCCGCGGAGAAGACCGAGATCATGAAGTCCTACGGCCTCGCCGTGGCGCCGAGCCCGGCCGAGTTCGGCTCGGCCGTCGCCGCCGTGCTGAAGCGCGCGTGACACGAGAAACGCCTCTTCCCGCGCCGCGGGGAGAGGCTCCCATCCGCCTCACCATAGCCAGGGAGACTGCATGACCGCCGACCAGAAGGTCTTGTCCGAATCGACCTCGTCCGCCGCCCCTTCGGCGCTGGCGACGCGATCGGTCAAAGAGGCGGCGGCTTTTCTGCTCGACCAGCTCGTGGGCGTGGTGAAGCGCCATCAGCCGGAGATCGCGCCCGTGCTGAGCGGCTTCGGCTCCTCCGCCGGCCTGCCGCCGGCGCTGATGGCGCGGGCTCTGCAGGCGCAGGGCATATGGTTTCAGCTGCTCTCCATCGCCGAGCAGGCCTCGGCCATGCGCCGCCGCCGCACCATAGAGCGCGCCAAGGGCCGCGACGAATTGCTCGGCTCCTTCGCCCATGTTCTGGCGGACGCCGCCAAGTCCGGCGTCACCGCCGACGAGATTCGCGCGCAGCTCAAATCGCTGCGCATTCGCCCGGTCATCACCGCCCATCCGACCGAGGCCAAGCGCGTCACCGTCCTCGAGAAGAATCGCAAGATCTATCTGCTGCTGAAGGATCTCGAATCCTCGCGCTGGACCGATCGCGAGCGCGCCAGCCGCATCGGCGCCGTCGGCGATCAGATCGAGCTTTTGTGGCTCACCGGCGAATTGCATCTCGAGAAGCCGACCGTCGAGCACGAGGTCGCCTGGGGCCTGCATTTCTTCGCCGAAAATCTTTTCGATCTCGCGCCGGAGATGCTCGCCTCCTTCGAGAGCGCGCTCGCCGCTCATTATCCCAATGAGCGCTTCGATATCACGCCCTTCTTCCAATTCGGCTCCTGGATCGGCGGCGACCGCGACGGCAATCCATTCGTCACCAATGCGGTGACGCGCGAGACGATGACCGTCAACGCGCTCGCCAGCCTCGAATATTATCGCCAGCGCATTCTCGATCTCGCGCGCGTGCTGTCGATCAGCGAAGGCTCGGTGACGATCCCGGCCGAGTTCCGCGCCGCGCTCGAGGCGGAGCTGGCGCAGGTCGAGGACGCCGACAGGATCAAGACGCGCAATCACGGCGAGGCCTTCCGCCAATATCTCACCTGCGTGCTGCGCAAGCTCGACGAGACGATCCTCACCACCAAGGGCGAAGGTCGCGGCAAGGCGCGCTACGGCAACGCCGACGAGCTGATCCGCGATCTGCGCATTCTGGAGCAGGCGTTGATCGAGAGCCGCAGCCCGTCGCTCGCCGCCGATATGGTGCGGCCGGCGCGGCGCGCGGTGGAGATTTTCCGCTTCAGCACCGTGCGTCTCGATCTGCGCGAGAACACGACGCGCACCAATAATGCGCTGCGCGACATTCATCGCATCAAGACCGGCAAGGATGCGCCGGACGTCGACTCGCCCGAGTGGCAGGCCTGGCTCATCGCCGAGCTGGCGCAGCCGCGCAATGGCGTTCCGCTCACAGGCCTCGCGCCGGAGTCGCAAGATACGCTCGACATGTTCGCGCTGGTCGCGGACATGCGCTCGCGCCTCGATCGCGAGGCCTTCGGCAGCTTCATCCTCTCCATGACGCATTCGGTCGCCGATGTTCTCGGCGCCTATGTGCTGGCCAAGCATGGCGGGCTCTATCTCGATGACGCCGGCCTCGAGCTGTGCACCCTGCCGATCGTGCCATTGTTCGAGACGATTCCCGATCTGCGCGCCGCGCCCGTCATCATGCGCGAGCTGCTGCGCGTGCCCGTCGTGCGCCGCAGCACGCGCTGGCAGGGCAATGTGCAAGAGGTGATGATCGGCTATTCCGACTCCAACAAGGACGGCGGCTTCATGTCGTCGAACTGGGAGCTGGCGAAAGCGCAATCCAAGCTGACGCGCCTCGGCGAGGAGCTGGGCGTCGCCATCGCCTTCTTCCACGGCCGCGGCGGCTCGGTCAGCCGCGGCGGCGCGCCGACCGGACACGCCATCGCCGCGCAGCCGGCGGGCTCCATTCGCGGCCGCTTCCGCGTGACGGAGCAGGGCGAGGTCGTCTCCTTCAAATACGCCAATCGCGGCACGGCCTCCTATCAGCTGGAGCTGCTGGCGAGCAGCGTCTTCGCCCATGCGCTGAAGTCCGAGCGCGAGGATGCGCTCGTTCCCCGCGCGGAGTTCGACGATGCGCTGGAGGCGCTCTCCGGCGCCTCGCTCGCGGCCTATGGCAAATTCATCGCCGATCCCGATCTCGTCGCCTATTTCCAGGCGGCGAGCCCGCTCGAGGAAATCTCGCTGCTCAATATCGGCTCGCGGCCGGCGCGTCGCTTCGGCGCGCGCAGCCTCGCGGATCTGCGCGCTATCCCTTGGGTCTTCGCCTGGGCGCAGAACCGTCACGCCATCACCGGCTGGTATGGCGTCGGCTCCGGCCTCACCAGCTTCATCGAGGTGCGCGGCGAGCGCGGCCTGCAGCTGCTGCATCGCATGTTCGAGGATTCGCGCCTCTTCCGCCTCATCCTCGACGAGGTGGAGAAAACGCTGGCGATGGTCGATCTCGGCATTGCCCGGCAATACGCTTCGCTGGTCGCCGACGAAGCCGTGCGCAAGAAAATCTTTTCGGCGATCGAGGCCGAATATCACCTCACTTGCGAGAGCGTGCTGCGCATCACCGGCGGCGGCGAGATCGGCGCGCGCTTCACCGACTATCAGGCGCGGCTCGCGCATCGCCTCGCCACCATCAACGAGGTCAACCGCGAGCAGGTGGAATTGCTGCGCCTGTTCCGCACCACCGAAGAGGAAGCGCTGAAGGAGGAATACAAGTCGGCTTTGCTGCTGTCGATCAGCTGCATCGCCGCCGGCCTCGGCGCCACCGGATAAGCTCTTACACAGGGAAAGGGAGTCATCATGAGTTTCACTTTGATCGAGCAGGCGACGCCGCGTCTCCATCGCTCCGAGCTGGCCGTTCCGGGCTCTGCCCCGGGCATGTTCGAGAAGGCCGCGACCTCCAAGTCCGACCAGGTCTTCCTGGACCTCGAGGACGCGGTCGCTCCGGACGACAAGGAGCAGGCGCGCAAGAACATCATCCAGGGCCTCAATGAGATCGATTGGGGCTCCAAGACCATGACGCTGCGCATCAACGGCCTCGACACGCATTTCTGCTATCGCGATGTGGTCGATGTCGTCGAGGCCTGCCCGCGTCTCGACGTGATCCTCATTCCGAAGGTCGGCGTTCCGCAGGACGTCTACGCCATCGACATGTTGGTCACGCAGATCGAGAGCTACAAGAAGCGCACCAAGCGCATCGGCTTCGAGCTGCTGATCGAGACCGCGCTCGGCATGGCCAATGTCGAGGCGATCGCTCAGGCTTCGAAGCGCAATGAGGCGCTCTCCTTCGGCGTCGCCGACTATGCCGCTTCGACCCGCGCCCGCACCACCGTCATCGGCGGCGTGAACCCGGATTATGGCGTTCTCTCGGACAAGGACGCCGAGGGCAATCGCCAGTATTTCTGGGCCGACCAGTGGCATGCGGCGCAGACGCGCTTCCTCGTCGCCGCGCGCGCCTATGGCCTGCGTCCGATCGACGGCCCGTTCGGCGACTTCGGCGATCCGGATGGCTATATCGCCGCCGCCAAGCGCGCCGCGGTCCTCGGCTTCGAGGGCAAGTGGGCGATTCATCCCTCGCAGATCGATTTGGCCAATCAGGTCTTCACGCCTTCCGAGGCGGAAGTGAAGAAGGCCCGCCGCATTCTCGAGGCGATGGAGCAGGCGGCCAAGGAAGGCCGCGGCGCCGTGTCTCTCGACGGCCGCCTGATCGACATCGCCAGCATCCGCATGGCGCAGGCGCTGATCGACAAGGCGGATCAGATCGGCGCTGCGTAAGCAGCCGAATCGTCGGGCGCGCATCCTTCTCCCACAAGTGGGAGAAGGGAGAACACGACGGTCGTAGCGCTCTCTCCCTTCTCCCTCAAGCGGGAGAAGGGAGAACGTCGAGATTCAGGGATTTGGTCTATGTCTGACGACTACCGCACGCTTCTCCGCGCCATGTTCGACGCCGCTGTCGGCGCGGCGCATCCGTCCGTCTGCCTGCCGGCCTTCCTCGAGAAGATCGCGCCGCCCAAAGGCCGCACCATCGTCGTCGGCGCGGGCAAGGCGGCGGCCTCCATGGCCGCGGCGGTCGAAGCGCATTGGCCGCATCCGATCGAGGGCCTCGTCGTCACCCGTTACGAGCATGGCGCCCCCACTTCCAAGATCGAGGTGATCGAGGCCTCGCATCCGGTGCCGGACGCCGCCGGCCGCGCCGCCGCGGGACGCATCCTCGCGAAGGTCCAGGGCCTCACTGAGGACGATCTCGTGCTCGCGCTGATTTCCGGCGGCGGCTCGGCGCTGATGGCGCTGCCCGCGGACGGCGTCAGCCTCGAGGAGAAGCAGGCCGTCAACAAGGCGCTGCTGAAGAGCGGCGCGACCATTTCCGAGATGAATTGCGTGCGCAAGCACCTCTCCGCCATCAAGGGCGGACGTCTCGCCCGCGCCGCCGCGCCGGCCAAGGTCGTCGCGCTGATGATCTCCGACGTGCCGAACGACGATCTCTCCGTCATCGCCTCCGGCCCCACAGTGCCGGACCCGACGACGCGCGAGGACGCGCTCGCCGTCATCGCCAAATATAAGATCGACGCGCCGGCCGCCGTGCTGGCCTATCTTTCGTCGGACGCCTGCGAGACGCCGAAGCCCGGCGACAAGATTTTCGATCGCGTCGAGAACATTCTCATCGCGACGCCGCAAGGCTCGCTGGACGCCGCCGCCGCAGTGGCGAGCAAGGCCGGCTTCACGCCGCTCATCCTCGGCGATCTCGAGGGCGAATCGCGCGATGTCGCGCTGGTCCACGCGGGCATCGCCCGGCAGATCGCCCGCCATGCGCAGCCGATCGCGCCGCCCGTCGCCATCATCTCCGGCGGCGAGACCACCGTCACCGTGCGCGGCAATGGCAAGGGCGGCCGCGACGCGGAGTTCCTGCTGGCGCTGACGCTGGCGCTCGAGGGCTTCGGCGGCATTTCCGCCATCGCCTGCGATACGGATGGAATCGACGGCAGCGAGGACAACGCCGGCGCGATCATGACCGCCGATTCCTTCGCGCGGGCGGCGGCGCAGGGCGTCGATCTCAAGGCGCTCTTCGCCAATAACGACGCCTATACGGCTTTCGAGAAGCTCGGCGATCTCCTCGTCACCGGCCCGACGCGCACCAATGTGAACGACTTCCGCGTCATTCTCGTGCCCGGTCGGGCGAGTTGAGGGCATTCCGGGCTTGCCGGCCGCATCTGTTATAATATAACATTTGAAAATGAACCGACCGCAATCGGCGATTTTTCAAAAGGACGCGCCCGCCGCTCATGCGCATGGCGAGCGCGCCGACGGCCGCGTCTCGCTGCTGCGCCTTTCGGCGGGCGAGCGGCTTCTCGCCGCGGCCGCCGTGCTGGCGCTGCTCTGGGCCGCGGTCTATTGGGCGCTGAGCTGAAGGCGCGACGAATGAGCGCTGGCGCGATCCGGCTGGAGAATGTGACGCTCGGCTATGAGCGTCGCCCGGCCGTGCATCACATTTCCGGCGTCGTCGAGGCCGGCGCGGGGCTCGCCGTCTGTGGGCCGAACGGCGCCGGCAAATCCACTCTGCTCAAAGCGCTCGCCGGCCTGTTGACGCCGCTCGGCGGTCGCATCGTCTATGACGGCCTCGCATTGCGCGATATCGCCTATCTGCCGCAATCCGCCGAGATCGATCACGCCTTTCCGATAGATGTGCTGGATTTCGTCTCCATGGGCGCGATGCGCCGCATCGGGCTTTTCGGCCGCGTCGGCGCGGCGGAGCGCGCCCGCATCGCATCGGCGCTCGCCGCGGTCGGCCTCGCGGGTTTCGAGGACCGCGCGATCGGCACGCTCTCCGGCGGCCAGATGCAGCGCGTGCTGTTCGCGCGGCTGCTGGTCGAGGATTGCCCGGTCATTCTGCTCGACGAGCCTTTCGGCGCCATAGACGCCCGAACCATCGACGATCTGGTGAAGATCATCGCTCGCTGGCGGGAGGAGGGCCGCACCGTCATCGCGGTTCTGCACGAGCTCGATCTCGCCCGCCGCGCCTTTCCGCAGGCGCTGCTGCTGGCGCGCGAGCCGATCTTCTGGGGCGCGACGCAAGAGGCGCTGTCCGAGGCGCATCTCGCGCAGGCGAGCCACATGGTCGAAGCGTACGATCGTGAGGCCGAGGAATGCCGGCGCGACGAGACTCCCCATGCTGCATGAGCTCTTCATCGCGCCTTTCGTCGATTACGAATTCATGCGCCGCGCGCTGGTCGGCGCAATCGCTCTGTCGATCTCCGGCTGCCCGCTCGGCGTCTTCCTGATTCTGCGCCGCATGTCGCTGGCCGGCGACGCGCTCTCGCACGCCATTCTGCCGGGCGCGGCGCTCGGCTATCTCGCCTGCGGTCTGTCGCTGCCGGCGATGACATTCGGCGGCCTGCTCGCCGGCCTTGCGGTCGCCGTGGCGTCGAGCGCAGCGGCGCGCTGGACGGCCCTGCGCGAGGACGCTTCACTCGCGGCTTTCTATCTCGTGTCGCTGGCGCTCGGCGTCGCGCTCGTCTCGCTCAAGGGCTCGAATGTCGATCTCCTGCATGTGCTGTTCGGCTCGGTGCTGGCGCTCGACGACGCCACGCTGATCTTCCTCGCCGCCATTGCGAGCTTCACTCTGTCGGCGCTCGCGCTCGCCTATCGGGCGCTGGCGCTGGACACTTTCGATCCGCTCTTCGCCCGCCGCGTCAGCCCGCTGGGCGAATGGATTCCCTTCGCCTTTTTGGCGCTGGTGGTGCTCAATCTGGTGGCCGGCTTCCATGCGCTCGGCACGCTGATGGCGGTCGGAATCATCATGCTGCCGGCCGCCTCGGCGCGGCTGTGGACGCGCGACCTCACCGGGGCGCTGCCGCTGGCGGCGGCGATCGGCGCGGCCTCTTCTTATTTCGGCCTCGTCCTGTCCTTCCGCACGGGCCTCGCCGCCGGACCCGTGATCATCCTCATGGCGGGCGGCGCTTATTTCCTCTCTTTGATTTTCGGAAAGACCGGCGGCGTGATTCGCTTGCGGAGGCCCAAGCGACATTTGGAGGGGTGACGCATGGAAACATCGCGCGCGACGTCCTCGCATTTTTGCCTTTTGTCGCGTCGCGCCGTGCTGGCGACGCTCGCGCTCCTCGCCTCGCCGCTTCGCGCCCAGCCTGCGCCGCTGCCGCCGCCGAGGCTGCCGGTCGTCGCCAGCTTTTCCATTCTCGGCGATCTCGCCCGCATCGTCGGCGGCGACCGCATCGACGTCACGACCATCGTCGGGCCGAACGGCGACGCCCATGTCTATCAGCCGAGCCCGCAGGACGGGCGCCGCCTCGCCGCGGCCAAGCTCGTTTTCGTCAACGGCCTCGGCTTCGAAGGCTGGATCGACCGGCTCGTCGCCGCCTCCAAGACCAAAGCCCGCATCGTCACCGCGAGCCGAGCCGTCACGCCGCGCAAGGAGGGTGAAGGCGTCGATCCGCACGCCTGGCAGGATGTCGCCAATGTCAAAATCTATGTCGCCAACATAAGAGACGCGCTGGTCGAGGCCGATCCGGACGGCGCCGCGCGCTACAAGGCCAATGCCGCGGAATATCTCCATGCGCTCGGCGCGCTCGACGCCGAGATCGTCGCGGCGATCGACGCCATTCCGCGGGCGCGCCGCCGCGTCGTCTCCACTCACGACGCTTTCGGCTATTTCGCGGCGCGCTATGGCGTGGAGTTCATCGCGCCGCAGGGCGTCTCCACCGACGCCGAGGCGAGCGCGCGGGACATCGCCCGCATCGTCGATGCGGTGAAGGCGCATAAGGTCGCGGCCGTGTTCCTCGAGAATATCGTCGATCCGCGCTTCGCCAAGCGCATCGCCGCGGAGACGGGGGCCAAGGTCGGCGGCACGCTCTATTCGGACGCGCTCTCCCCGCCGGACGGCCCGGCGCCGAGCTATCTCCGGCTGATGCGCTTCAATGTGAAGCAATTGACCGAGGCGCTCGCGCCCTGACGCTCACGGTCGCCCGACGATTTTCGGCCGGATTTTCGTTTATACTATTCTCAGGCGCGCTGGCGATCCCGCGCCCTGGAGCCTGTCCCATGCGATTTCACCTGTCTCTCGGCGCCGCTTTTTGCGTGCTCTGTCTCCCTGTCTTTTCGCCTGTCCTTCCGGCCGCCGCGGATGAGACGCCGCGCCGCAAGCCCGGCCTTTGGCGCATGGAGCATGTCATGCAGGGCGCGCCCTCGCCGAGCGGCGAGGTGGAAATGTGCATCGACGAGAAGACGGACGACATTCTGCGCCAGAACATCGGCGAAAACGGGCCGAAATGTGAGAAGCTGAGCTTCACCCGCGACGGCGATAAATATCGCGTCAGCTCGGTCTGCAAGCTCGACAAGTCGGTGACGAAGACGGAAGGCGTTTTCACCGGGAGCTTCGACTCCGCCTATCGCGGCGAGCTTCACATCACTTATACGCCGCCGATCCATAACCTCGCCTCCGCGGATATGGTGCTCGAGGCGAAGTGGCTCGGTCCGTGCAAGCCGGGCCAGAAGCCGGGCGACATCGCGATGCCGGGGCTGCAGGGCGGGCAAATGAACATGCAGGAACTCATGAAGAAGCGCGATCAGCTTCGCAAGAACGCGCAATAGGAGAACCGCCTTGACCGACAAGATTCCCGTCACCGTCCTCACCGGCTATCTCGGCGCCGGCAAGACGACGCTGCTGAACCGCATCCTCACCGAGCAGCACGGACGGCGCTACGCCGTCATCGTCAATGAGTTCGGCGAGATCGGCATAGACAATGACCTCGTCGTCGGCGCGGACGAGGAAATCTTCGAGATGAACAATGGCTGCATCTGCTGCACAGTGCGCGGCGATCTCATCCGCATCATCGAAGGTCTGCTGAAGCGCCGCGGCAAGTTCGACGCCATAATCGTGGAGACGACCGGCGTCGCCGATCCCGCGCCGGTCGCGCAGACCTTCTTTGTCGACGCGGATGTGAAGGCGGCGGCGCGGCTCGACGCGGTGGTGACGCTCGCCGACGCCAAATTTCTGGCGCAGCGCCTCGCCGATGCGCCGGAGGCGAAGAATCAGATCGCCTTCGCCGATGTGATCGTGCTGAACAAGACCGATCTCGTCACGCGCGAGGAGCTGGCCGAGGTCGAGGGCCGAATTCGCGCCATCAATCCTTATGCGACGCTGCATCATGCGGTGAAGGCGCAGGTGCCGATCGAGGCGGTGCTGGAGCGCAATGCTTTCGATCTCGATCGCATATTGGAGATAGAGCCGCGCTTCCTCGAGGCGGAGGATCACGATCATCACGATCATGATCACGGCCAACATGAGCAGGGCCATGACCACGAGTGCGGGCCGGATTGCGGCCACGATCATCATCACGAGCACGAGCATCATGACCATCACGCGCACGCGCATCACGACGATCACGGCCATGGGCTGAAGCATTATCACGATGAGGAGATGGGCTCGGTCTCCATTCTCCACGAGGGCGAGCTCGATCCCAATGTCTTCGTGCCCTGGCTCAATGAGTTCGTTCAGCGCGAGGGCGCGGATATTCTGCGCTGCAAGGGCATCGTCGCCTTCACCAACGAGCCGAAGCGCTTTGTCTTCCAGGGCGTGCATATGATTCTGGACGGAGATCTGCAGCGCGACTGGCGCCCCGACGAGAAACGCAGCGCGCGCCTCGTCTTCATCGGCCGCAAGCTGAAGGAAGAGACGATCCGCGAGTGCTTCGAGAAGGACGTGCTGCGGCGGATGTGATCTTTCCGCAATTCGGCGCGCGGCGAGGGTCTCTCGCCGCGCGTTTTCCTCGCAGGGAGAGCGAGCGCCTCCCTTTCGGCGCCAGCGAGTCATCGGATAGAAATAGTCATCGCGATCGAGCAAAGAATTAGAAAAGCGTCTCGCGCATTCTGCTCCGCTCGAGACGTGGCGCCGCCCGTCTTGCGATCGGGGTGAAAGCTTGAAGGAATCGCTCGCGCATTGCGCTGTGGCGGGATTGCTGCTGGTCGCGCTGCTGCGGCCGACGTCGGCGGCCGATCCGGCCCACACTTCCGCCTATGCTTGGGTTCCCGAAACGATTTCGACGGACGGCAAGCGGCTGCTGGCGAAAATCGGCGGCGATCACGCCATCATCCCCACTTTGCCGGAGCCCGGCGATCATGATGGCTGGGCGCGGCTGCAGGCGGCGGCCGCTGCGGCGCGCGAGGTCGATCTCGCCGCCTTGCGGGCAAAGGGCGTCGCCGTGTCGCGAATCGAGACCGACGGCGTCTCCTATTTCGACATTGCGCCAAACGGGCTCGTCGATGACGGATCGGTCGTCGTCTATCTCCATGGCGGCGCCTTCGTGTATTTCGACGCGCGTGGCGCGCTCGAGGGAATGGCGAAGCTCGCGCGCGTCTTCGGCCGTCGCATCGTCGTCGTCGATTATCGACTCGCGCCGGCGGCGAAATGGCCGCAGATCACGGGAGATGTGGTCGCCGTCGTCAAGCGCCTGCTCGCCGGCGGCGCGCAAATGCGGCGCATCGCCATGTTCGGCGATTCCGCCGGCGGCAATCTCGCTGTCGCGACGACGCTGAAGATGCGCGACGAAGGCCTCGGCCTGCCGGGCGCCGTGGCGACATGGTCGCTGACGGCCGATTTTCGCAACGCCGCCGACACGCGCGTCACGCTGCGCGACGCCGATCCGATCATGTCCTATGAGCGCCAGATCAAAAACGCCATGCTCGCCTATGCGGATGAGAAGGATTGGGCGCATCCTCACGTCTCGCCCGTCCATGGCGATTTCGAGAAAGGCTTTCCGCCCGCTCTCATTCAGGTGGGCACGCGGGAAATTCTGCTCAGCGATTCGGTGCGACTGTATCAGGCGATCGAAGCGGCGGGGGGAACCGCCAAGCTCGACGTCTATGAAGGCATGCCGCATGTGTTCCAGGGGCAGATTCCGAACGCGCCGGAATCGCGCCTCGCCGTCGCCAAGATGAAAGCCTTTTTCGACCGGCATCTCGCGCGCTGAGCGAGGCCATGCTCACCCGTGCACGCCCGGCGCCTCGCGCCCGGTGCGGGCGACATATTCCGTATAGCCGCCGCCGAACTGATGCACGCCCTCCGGCGTCACCTCCAGCACGCGATTGGAGAGCGACGCCAGAAAGCGCCGGTCGTGCGAGACGAACAGCATGGCGCCCTCATAGGCCGCGAGCGCCTCGACCAGCATCTCCTTGGTGCCGAGATCGAGATGGTTCGTCGGCTCGTCCAGCACCAGGAAATTCGGCGGGTCATAGAGCATTTTCGCCATCACCAGCCGCGCCTTCTCGCCGCCGGAGAGCACGCGGCATTTCTTCTCCACATCATCGCCGGAAAAGCCGAAGCAGCCGGCGAGCGTGCGCAGCGCGCCTTGTCCCGCTTGCGGAAATGCGTCCTCCAGCGCCTCGAAGACGCTGTGCTCGCCGTTCAGCAGCTCCATGGCGTGCTGCGCGAAATAGCCCATCTTCACATTGGCGCCGAGCGCCGCCGCGCCTTCGTCCGGCTGCGCGGCGCCGGCGATGAGCTTCAATAGCGTGGATTTTCCGGCGCCATTGACGCCCATCACGCACCAGCGCTCCCTGCGCCGCACCTGAAAATCGAGGCCCTCGTAAATGCTGCGCGAGCCATAGCGCTTGGAGACGCGCGAGAGCGTCGCCACCTCCTCGCCGGAGCGCGGCGCCGGCGCGAATTCGAAAGCGACCGATTGGCGCCGGCGCGGCGGCTCGACGCGCTCGATCTTGTCGAGCTTCTTCACGCGGCTCTGCACCTGCGCGGCATGCGAGGCGCGCGCCTTGAAGCGCTCGATGAATTTGATCTCCTTGGCGAGCATGGCCTGCTGCCGCTCGAATTGCGCCTGCTGCTGCAATTCATTCTGCGCGCGCTGGCGCTCGTAGAATTCATAATCGCCGGAATAGGAGTTGAGCGAGCCGCCGTCGATCTCGATGATCTTGCCGACGATGCGATTCATGAACTCGCGATCATGCGAGGTCATCAGCAGCGCGCCGGGGTAGCCTTTCAAAAATCCCTCGAGCCAGATCAGGCTTTCGATATCGAGATGGTTGCTCGGCTCGTCGAGCAGCATGGCGTCCGGGCGCATCAGCAGAATGCGCGCCAGCGCGACGCGCATCTTCCAGCCGCCAGACAATTGCCCCACATCCCCGTCCATCATTTCCTGGCTGAAGCCGAGACCGGCCAGCACCTCGCGCGCGCGACCGTCCAGCGCATAGCCGTCCAGCTCCTCGAAACGCGCCTGGACCTCGCCATAGCGCTCGAGGATCGCGTCGAAATTCTCTGCGGCGTCGGGATCGGCCATGGCGGCCTCGAGCTCGGCCAGCTCGGCGGCGACGGCGCTCACCGGGCCTGCGCCGTCCATCACCTCGGCGACGGCGCTGCGGCCGGCCATTTCGCCGACATCCTGGTTGAAATAGCCGATGGTGACGCCGCGATCGACCGACACCTGGCCCTCATCCGGCCGCTCCTGGCCCGCGATCATGCGGAAGAGCGTCGTCTTGCCGGCGCCATTGGGGCCGACCAGTCCGACCTTCTCGCCGGGAAGCAGCGCCGCCGACGTTTCGATGAAGAGGAGCTGCTGGCCGTTCTGCTTGCTGATGTTCTCGAGGCGTATCATGTCCGCGCGCTTATCTGTGAATTGCGCGGGTCTTATGACATAGCGAGGCGGATTCCCGAAACCGGGCCGTCTCGGGCGATCTCGTCCTCTCCCCGTCGGCGCGGGGAGAGGAAAACCGCGCGCGTCTTACGCGACGCCCTTCTCATTGAGGAAGGAGCCGTAGAGCTTGTCGATTTTCGGAATATGATCGGTCAGCCAGCCGACGAGAAACGCCGCCGTATCGGCGGTCACTTCCGCCTCGCCGGCGTGGAACTTCTTCTGCAGATCGAGCGCTGCGGCGACCAGCTTGTCGTGCTCGGCCTTGTGGCCTGGAAAGGCCGGATAGCCATAGGCTTCGAAATTCGCTTCTTCCGAGGCGAAATGCTCGGCCACATAAGCGATGAGCGCGTCGAGATCGCGGCCGACGGCGTCGCGATCGCCGCTCGCGACCGCATCGCCGAGAACATTCAGCAGACGGAAAATTTCCTGATGCTCTATGTCATGCTTGGAGACGTTGGTGGCGAATTGCTCTGGCGTCCAGGTGATGAGCGACATGCCTTTTCCTCCATCGAATGATTGGTTCGATCGAGGCGCGCCGCGACCGAACGAAGAGTCGCGTAAAGGGCGCGTCGCCGCACGTCGTTGATGAGCGTCAATAAAGGACGAATTGCCGCTGCGGCATGATGCGGCCTTAGGGGCGCGCCAGACGAGAGCGAGCCTTAGAGGCTCGCATCTCGAGCAGCTGTCACGCCTGCGCTTTGGCGGCCTGGCTCTTCTGCCTGCGCCTGCGCTTCTGCTCTACGGCGCCGGGGCGTGCGGAAGCGGCGGCGGCGCGCTCCTTCTCCTGGCGCAGCGAGCCGGTCATGGCGGCGACGAGCCTTTGCGCGGCGCGCGGCGGCGTCGAGCGCATCAGCGCGATGAGAGAGCGTATGCGCTCCACATCCGGCGAGGCGCGCTCGGAGCCGAGGAAAATGCGGATCGCCGTGTCCTCGCATACGCCGAGCGCGAGCAGGGCGAGCGCCAGCGCCTCCCCGCTTTTGTCCATGAGAATGGCGCGCGCGCGCGACTTGCGGCAGTCGAGCGCTTCCGCCAGCGCCTCGGCCAGACCCTCGAAATCGCGCGCGACGGCGCAGGCGTCGATCTCCTCGGCCAGCGCGGGCGCGGGCCGCGCGACATATTCCGGCCCATTCGAGACGAGAGCCTGCGTCGCCGCCTCCAGCAGAATGCGTGAGCGCTCGCCGGAATCGGCGGCGAGGAACAGCGCTTCCGGGTCCACCGCGAGATCGGCGCGGTCCAGCAATATGCGGGCGAGCCGCAGGTCGTCGCGCGCCGCCTGCAGCAGCGAGCGCCGCGCCGCCTGATCGAGATGCAGGCGCCGGTTGGCGGCGAGCGCGCAGAGCACCTCGCTCTCGCCGCGCGAGGCGAGGCCGGCGACGATCTTGCGCTCCAGCGAGGAGCGGCGGGCGATGGCGACGGCGAGCTCCGCGGAGCCATGCTCGGCGAGCGCGCGCACGAGGCCGGCGTGAATGACCGGCGCATATTCTATGGCGATGCGCGAGACGCGCCCGCCTTTGTCCAGCAGCCGCGCGACGATTCCGCGCGGCGTGTCCGGATGGCGGCACAACTCCAAAGCCCGCTCGGCGACCACATCGGCGTCGAGCACATCGATGAAGCCTCCGACGAGCGTCTCGAACTGCTCTATATCGGCCGCCGGATGCAGCGGACGCGCGACGAACTGGTCGACGATCTCGCGGAACAGAGCCGCCTCGGCCTTCCGATTTTCGCTTTCGCCTCGTGGCATATACGCACCAATCGCAAACTTAATACACGAACAGCGATTTTAGCGCGTGGACATTGACGCAACATTAACCCTCGGCGGCCCCTAATCGCCCTATCGACCGATCGCGCGATTTGCGCGGTTCATTGCGGGGGCCGGTTCATTGCGGGGGCGATGAAATGGGCGAGCTCATAGCCTTCTCCTCGAAGGCGCGGCCGGCGCCGCAAGCGCCGCCCGCCGTCGGCGAGGCGCAAATACTTTTCTTTCTCGGCGTGCGTTATGTGCGGCCGGAGGATGCGGCGACGAAAACGCCGGGGGGCGGCGGCAAGGCGACGGGCGGCGGCCGCAAGCGCAAGCGCCGGGCCTGAGCCGTCAGTCGGCGAGGATCAGCGCCCAATAGACCTTGTATTTCGCATTGGGCGCATAGGCGGTCGCAATGCCCATGCGCGTCGCTTTCTTCATCAGCAAATTCTTATTGTGCGGCGGCGACTGCCGCCATCCCGAGAACGCCTCGGCGAGCGTGTGATAGCCGGCCGAGACATTCTCCGCCGCGCTGACGCTGCGCATTCCGCGCGCGGTGAGGCGCATGTCCAGCGTTCCGCGCACCTCATGGCTCAGCGAATTGGCGGAGGCCATGGCGCTCGCCTGCGCCTGCGCGGCCTCTTGCAGCGAGGCGTCCAGCGCCAGCGCCGAGAGCCCATTGTTGCTGCGATAGAGCGAGATCATGTCCCGCGCCGCCTCGGCGTCGACGCGCGCGTTCGGCGCGGCGAGCGAGCGATAGAAGCTCGGCTGCTCGGGCTCTTTCGGCAGACGGCTCTCGCTCGTGCAGGATGCGAGCGCGAGCAGCGCCGCGGCCGGCGCGAGGAAGCGAAGGGAGTGAGACATGCGCTTTTGTCTGTGAGCGGAAGGAAGCGGAACGCGCGCGCCTTCTACACTCATTCGCCGGCGACCGCATAGTCCCGCTCACGTGTGGTCTCCAGCGCGCGCGGCGATGGCGCGAAAGGCTCCAGCCCCATCACCTGCACCACCGCCGGCGCCGGCGCGGGGGCGGAAATCTTCACTTCCGCCTCGGCGAAGCGGCGATAAATGTCGAAGAGCAGATCGCTCTTCACCCGCGTCGCCTGCTCGACATCCTCGACATAGCACCACAGCTCGAAACGGAAGGCCGTCTGCTCCATGGAGAGGAACATCACTTGCGGCGCCGGAATGCGCAGCAGCCCGTCCTGCGCCTTGGCGGCGGCGAGCAATAGCTCCCGAATCTGCTCGGGATCGACGCCCGAATGCGGGGCGATGGCGATTTTGATGCGGCCGATGCGATCGTTGCGCAACCAATTCTTAACCACGCCGGAAACGAGATTGGAATTGGGCACGATCATCGTCGCGCGATCGAATGTCTCGATCTCGGTGGAGCGCACATTGATGCGCTTCACATAGCCCTGCTCGTCGCCGAGCACGACCCAATCGCCGACGCGGATCGCCCGCTCCCACAGCAGGATGAGGCCGGAGACGAAATTATTGACGATCGACTGCAGGCCGAAGCCGATGCCGACCGACAGCGCGCCCGCGACGATGGCGAGCCGCTCGAGGCTGAGGCCGAGCTCGGCCAGCGCCACAGAGACGGCGAGAATGAATCCGGCATAGCCGAGGCTGGCGCCGATGGAATGGCGCAGGCCCATGTCGAGCCGCGTCAGCGGCAGCAGGCGCTGATCGAGCCAGCGGCGCAGCGCCTTGGTCGCCCCGTAGGTGAGCGCGAAGAGGGCGAGCGCCGTCGCCATGCCGGCCGGCGAGATGGTGACTTCGCCGATCTTGAAGCCGGCATAGGCTGTCTGCAGATTGCCGAAGAAATCGCCGGATTGGAATCCATATGGCACCAGCGCGACGAAGAGCGCGAAGGCGTAGAGGCCGAGCGTCGCGACGCCGGTCAACACCACAGCGAGCTGGCAGAGCGATTCTTGCCTCGCGCCGAAACCGGAGACGAGGGTCCGCCCGAGCGGCGTCTCCGGCTGGAAGAGGCGCTGAAGGCCGGTCTCGACGAAGGCGAGCAGGAGAAAGAGCGCCGTGCCGACCGCCGCGAGCCAGGCGAGCTGCAACACCAGAAAGTTGGCGAAGGCGACATAGCCCGCCGCGAGCGCCCCCGTGATGACGACGATCTCCACCCAGGCGAGCAGACGAAGGGCGTAGATCCGGTCGCGCCCCTCGAGATCGGCGCCGGGGTCGCCCTCGCATGTCTCATGGCGCGTGGCGACGGTGACGATGAGAAAGACGATGGCGATGAACAAGGCGCCGGCGCCGCGCGTCAGCACGATCACCGGAAGGCTCGCCTGCACGAATTCGGCGATCTGCTCCAGAACGCGCGTCGCCGCGGCGACGAAGCCGATGAGAACCGCGAGATAGAGCATCCGCCGCGAGAGCCGATCGCCCAAGCCGACGAGCCGCCATTGTGGTAGGCCTGGCGCCAGCAGTCCGCGCGCCAGCCCATAAGAAACGGCGACGAAAGTCACGGATTCGGACAGTCGCCGGCCGAGGGGCGCGAGAACGGCGTCCTCGAGCTGAAAGCCGTCGAGCGCCAAAGCGATGGCCGCGACGATGGCGATCGGCAGCGCTGCGGTCACAATGGTCGTCGTCAACGCCGCCGCCGCCTTGTGGAACCGATCCGGCGCCTCGACCGCCGCCTCGCGCTTCGAGAAGCGGCGGGCGAAGAGAATCGCCGGGACGCCGAGCAGCAGCGTGAAAAATATCGTCGCCAGAAAAGTCTCGATCTGCCCATTGCGCAGCCGCGCCGAGACGGCCTCTCCGCGCTGTTCCAGCAGCAGGCCGAAGACCTTGGCGTCATAGGGAAGCTCCTGCAGAGCGGCGCTCCACAGTGCGGGCGAGAACAGACCGCTGGTGCGCAGGAACAGCGTCTTGGCGAAGAGCGACCGCTGCCGCGCGCGGATCACCAGAGCGGTCTGCCGCGTCTCGATCGACAGCGCCCTCGCGCGCTTCAGCGTCGCGTCCACCTCTTCATAGAGCTTTTTCTGCTCGGCGAATTCGGCGTTGACGCTCGCCGTCGCCAGCGAGCCGCTATCCACCGCCGGAGCGGGGGCAGGCGCGGGCGCGGGGACGGCCGTGGGCAGAGAGCGCGTCTCGGCCGAGGCTTTGGCGATGATGGCTCTGCCATTGCCGGGAGCGCGCGCGCCTTTGCCGGGGGCGGGCTCCTCCTTCTTGGGCGGCGCCTCGGCCGGCGCAGCGGGCGGCGCAGCGGCGGGCGCCTCCTTCGTCTCGCCGACGGGCTTGGCCGGGCCGGACAGCTCGTCGAGCCGCGCCTGCAAAGCGGCGAGGCGCGGCGTCAGCCGGTCGATCACATCCTGCAGCTCGGCCGGCAGCGCATCGACCCGATCGCGCAGGCTCCTGAGCGTGGCGTCATTGAGCGAGGGATCGGCGAGGGCGGTCTCCACTTCCTCGAGCGTCGCGCGGGCGGCGTCGAGCCGCGTGTTGAACTGCTCGAGCGTGGAAGAGGGCTCCGCGGCGACAGCGGCGCCGGCGAAGAAGAGGATGAGGCAGAGGGCGAGAAAACGGCGCAAGGCGAAGCTTTCGTTGATGAGACGAGCCATATACGCGCAATGAGACGAACAATTTGCCAATCTTGCGGCGACGCCGACGGCGGGGCGCCATCTATTGGCCGCGATCTCCCGCCGGATAGGGCCTTCGCTCTCCGGCGCGGTCGCGGACGAGCCAGCCGCCGTCTGCATCGCGCTCGAGATGGGATTGCTGAAGCGGAACCTTACCGTAGCCGCCGGGAATGTCGAGAACGTAAGAGGGAAGCGCGACGCCCGAGACCCGTCGCGCCAGCTCCGCATAGAGCGCCTGCCCGCGCTCCAGCGAGAGGCGGAAATGGCCGGTGCCCGGCGCGAGATCGGGATGGTGCAAATAGTAGGGCTTGATCTGCGCCGTCACCAGAGCGCGCATCAGCTGCTCGAGCGTGTCGGCCGCGTCGTTGACGCCGGCGAGCAGCACGGTCTGCGCCAGAGTCGAAACGCCCGCGCTCTGGATGCCGGCCACGGCCTCGCGCGCCGCGGCCGACAGCTCGCGGGCGTGATTGACGTGCAGCACCATATAGACGGCCTTGCCGCTCGCCTTCAGCGCCGCCAGCCGCTCCTGCGTGACGAGGCGCGGCGCGGCGATCGGAACGCGCGTGTGGACGCGCAGCACGGCGACATGCGGAATGGCGGCGAGCTTTTCGGCGACCATGCGCAGCCGCCGGGCCGAGAGCGCCAGCGGATCGCCGCCGGTGAGAATGACCTCGAAAATCTGCGGCCGCTCAGCGACATAGGCGAGCGCTTTGTCCACGGCTTCGTCGGAGAGCATGGCGCCCTTGCCGAGACCGACGGTCTCGCGGCGAAAGCAGAAGCGGCAATAGACCGGGCAGACCGAGAGCAGCTTCAGCAGCACGCGATCGGGATAGCGATGCACCAGCCCTTCCGCCGGGCTGAAGGCGTCGTCGCCGATCGGATCGGCCCGTTCCTCCGGGAGCGTCTCCAGCTCGCGGAGGTCGGGCAGAAATTGCCGGGCGATCGGGTCCGCCGGATCGGCGCTGTCGATCAGCGCGGCGATTTCCGGCGTCACGGCGACGCTATAGCGCGCCTCGACGGCCGCCAGCGCCGCCGCTCGCGCCGGCTCCACCAGCCCGGCGGCGGCGAGCTCGGCCACGGAGGTCGCGGTCGCGGCGCGCGGCGAGCCGGAGCCCTGCGGCACCAGAATCGTCTCGTCGCTCCGCTCCAGGCGATAACGGGCGCTGTCCTCGGTCATCGGGCCGCTTATACGGCCGAATTCACGCGTGGCAACGGGACTTTCGGCGGCGTGACGCGCTCAATTTCGCGAGCGCGAGCCGAAGAGCCGCTCGATCTCCGGCGCGCCCATGCGATCGGAATCGTCGGGCGTCTGAAAATGGCCGGCCATGAAGCCGAGCCTTTCGACTCGGCCAGACGGCGTCGCCGCGAACGCCGAGACCTCGACGAGGGGCTCGCCGTCTTTTGCAACGACGAAGGATTCTCCGCGAGCCGCCTCGTCGACGAGCTGTGAGAGGCGTCGTTTCGCTTCGTGGATGTCGATGACGCGCATGGCGGCGATGCTATCCCGGGCGGTTCGCCGTGACGAGGGATATTCGCTTATAGTGTCGCAGCACGTCCCCTCGTTCTCGAGCCCCTATGCCCGTCACCACCCAAAACGCGCCATGGGAGATTCTGGCGCTGCTGCGCTTCTTCCTCGCCTTCGTGGTCCTGTCCGGGCATTTGAGCTGGTATCCGGCGGCCTCCGGCGGCTTTGTCGAGACATTCGACGATTTCGGCGGCAAGGCCGCGGTGCTCGGCTTTTTGCTGATGTCCGGCTTTTCCATCGCCGCCTCGCTGGAGCGCGAGGAAAAAGGCTTCTATCTGAGGCGCTTGCTGCGCATCTATCCGCTCTATCTCGGGGCGGTGGCGCTGTCGCTGCTGGTCGAGGCCGCCACGAACGGCCATGTCCAGATCGGCGCCTTCTCGATCGAGGGCGAGAAGTATTCGGCCGCGCTCGGCAATCTATTTTTCCTGCAGGCTTTTTTCGTGCGGCCTCTGCAATTCGACGGGCCGCTGTGGTCGCTGGCGATAGAGGTCTTCTATTATCTGCTCGCGCCCTTCTTCCGGCGCCTCGAGCAAAAGCGCCTGCTCGCGCTGATGGCTCTGTCCCTCTTCTGCTTTCTGCTGCCGCGTAGCGCCGATTTCGGCCTCGCCTATCGGGCGCTGCTCAAATCCAATGCGCTGGATTATCTCTGGTGCTGGCTGCTCGGCTTTCTTTTGTGGTGGGAGCGGTCCGTCGCGACGCTCGGCTTCGCCGTCCTCGGCGCGGCGGCGGTGCGCTTCGGGCCGATGACGCCGGAGCCCTTGGCCGTCGTCACTTTTCTCGCGCCGCTCGCCGCGCTTCTCCTTCGCGGCAGGATCGCCTTTCCGCAGCGGCTGCGCGGAGTGGCCGCCTATCTCGGGGCCTTCTCCTATCCGCTCTATCTTTTCCATTTTCCGGCGATGATCATGGGCTATGCGATCTTCGGCCTTCGCGCGCCGGAGGCGCTGCTGGCTCTCGCGCTGGCGACGGCGCTGCTCGCATTCCACGCCATCGATCGGCAGCGCGAAAGGCGCGGCGGCTACGTCCCCTTTTCCGCCACCGGCGTCCACAAGACCTGCTCGATGCGCTCCGCCCCGCTGGCCAGCATGACCAGCCGATCGAAGCCGAGCGCTATGCCGCTCGCCGGCGGCATATGGGCCAGCGCTTCGAGGAAATCCTCGTCCACCGGATAGCGGTCGCCATAGATGCGGGCGCGCTTCTCCATCTGCTCCTCGAAACGGCGGCGCTGCTCGGCCGGGTCGGTCAGCTCACCGAAGCCATTGGCGAGCTCCACCCCGCAGGCGAAAAGCTCGAAGCGTTCGGCGAAGCGCGGGTCGTCGGCCTTGGGCCGGGCCAGCGCCGCCTCGCTCGCCGGATAGTCGCAGAGCAGGGTCGCGCGCGCCCGGCCGAGCTGCGGCTCCACTTTCTCGGAGAGAATCTTGCTGAAGAGGTCGGACCAATCATCGTCCTCGGCGACGCGTATCCCGTCCAGCGCGGCGGCGCGGGCGAGGCCGTCGCGGTCGCCGAGCAGCGTGGCGAGGTCCATGCCGGCGTAGCGGTCGAAGGCCTCGCGGCAGGAGATCGCCTCCGGCTCCTCATAAGGGTCGACGCTCGCGCCTCTATAGGCGAATCGCTCGACGCCCAGCGCCTCGGCCGCGGCGGCGAGCAGGCCGGCGCAATCCTCCATCAGCCGCTCCGGCGGCTCATTCGCCCTATACCATTCCAGCATGGTGAATTCGGGATGGTGGAGGGCGCTGCGCTCGCGGTTGCGGAACACGCGGGCGAAGGTGAAGATGCGCTCCTCCCCCGCCGCCAGCAGCTTTTTGCAGGAAAATTCCGGCGACGTATGGAGATAGAGCCGGCTCGCCTCACCTGCGTCGGAGACGAGATCGACGCCGAAAGCCGAAATATGGGTCTCATTGCCGGGCGAGAGCTGAAGGGCCGCCGTCTCCACCTCGGCAAAGCCTTGGGCAGAGAAAAACTGCCGCAGGGCTGCGGCGATCCGCGCGCGAGCCTTGAGAAATGGCTTGCGATCGGCGTAAACATCCCTGGCCCACCAGGGCGACACTCGCGTCATTCGTCGAGCCATAGGGTTCGAGGGCGGCGGCCGGGTCCCGCGCGAGAGGCGCGGACGAGCCTTTTTCGAGCGATCTGATCGCTCCAATGCGAATCGGACCCTTTTTTGATCCGACCGGATCAGAAAAGGGTCCGAGCCGTTCATAGACCGGCCGAACGCGGCCAGCAATCGAGGATAAAACACGTGAAAGTCATCGCCAGCTCGATCCGAAAGGGCAATATCATCGAGAAGGAGGACGGCCATCTCTATGTCGTTCTGAAGGCCGAGAGCTTCTTCCCCGGCAAGGGCACGCCCACGACGCAGATCGACATGCGCCGCCTTTCCGACGGGGTGAAGGTCGCCGACCGCTACAAGACCACCGAGCAGGTCGAGCGGGCCTTCGTCGAGGATCAGGATTTCAGCTATCTCTTCGGCGACGACGATGGCTTCACCTTCATGAACACCGCGACCTACGACCAGGTCATCGTGCCCAAGGATGTGCTCGGCGATCAGGCGCAATGGCTGCAGGAAGGCATGGTCTGCATTCTGTCGCTGTTCAATGGCGTGGCGGTTGGAATCCAGCTCCCGGCGCGCGTCACGCTCGAGATCACCGAGACCGAGCCGGCGATGAAGGGCCAGACGGCCTCCTCTTCCTACAAGCCCGCCATCGCCTCCAATGGCGCCCGCGTGATGGTGCCGCCGCATATTCAGGCCGGCACGCGCATCGTCATCCAGACGGAAGACGGCTCTTACGTCGAGCGCGCGAAGGATTGATTCGAGCGAATAGCGAGTAGGGAGTAGCGAATAGAGCTTCCTTCTATTCGCTATTCGCTATTCGCTAAGAACTCCCGCAGCTTCGCTTCCAGCGCCGCGCGGTCCTTCAGCTCGCATTCCCACACGATGAGCGCGCGCCAGCCGAGGCTCGCGAGCTTTTCCTGATGCGCAATGTCGCGCGCGCGATTGCGCGCGATCTTGGCGCGCCAATAGTCGGCGTTGGTTTTCGGCATTCGCGCGCCGCGCGCGCAATCATGTCCGTGCCAGAAGCAGCCATGCACGAATATGGCGCGCTTTCTCCCGACATAGGCGATATCGGGATTGCCCGGCACATCCTTGCGATGCAGCCGATAATGCGGCGCGAAGCCGCGCAGCAGCGCGCGCACTTGCTTTTCGGGAGATGTGTCGCGCGATTTCACCGCGCGCATGATGGCGGAGCGTTTGGCGGGGTCTTCCGCCATCGCCGTCAGGCGGCGGCTCTCGAGAGGCCGCGCAGCGCGATGAGCAGCGGCTCGAGAATTTGCGCCGCTATATGGCGCGCCACGGGCGCGACGACGCCGTCGCCGGTGAGGTGATAGGCCTCATTGTAATTGTGCGGCAGCTGGTAATCCTCGGGCAGGCCCATCAGCCGCGCCGTCTCGCGCGCGGAAATCAATCGCGAGCGCACGCGGCCTTTTTCGACGATCAGCACGATTTGTCGGCTGGAGCCGCCGGCGGGCGTGCGCAGGCAGCCGGCGAGATCGTCGAAACGCGCCTCGGCGCGCTGCATCTTCTCGCCATCGGCGCCATAGCGCGTGCGGCGATAGAGCGTTCCCACCATGCGCCGCCCGGCGCGCTTCGCCGCCTCCACCTTGGCGCGATTGAGATCGCTCATCTTGGCGAGCAGCGCTTGCGTTTCTTCTCGATCATGCCAGGCGACGCCTTCCGGCCTGTCGTCGATAATATCGGCGAGGCGCGTGTTGCGCGCGGCGGGCGCGGCGAGGCGCCACCAAATCCAGTTCTCGCGTAGCGCGCGCGGCAGGCGCTCCTGCGCCGTGAGCAGCGCGCGCGTATGCCAGAGCGGCGAGGGCTCCGCCGTCGTCAGCTCGGCGGGAGCGACGAAATCGCCATGCAGCGCGACGATGAACAAGCGTGGCCGCGATTGTGGCACGAACAGCGCGGCGTCTATGACCAGCGCGCCGAAGCGATAGTTTTCGCCGGCGAGCGCGCCGCAGAGCGATTCGAAATCCTTCCCCCCATGCGATGTCAGCGCGCCGCAGACATTCTCCAGCACCAGCAGCGGCGGATGCCGTCCTTCCTTGCGCAGCGCTTTGACGATCTCGAAAAAGGGCCAGAAAGTTCCCGAGCGCTCGCCCTTCAGCCCAGCGCCGGCGCCGGCGAGCGAGAGGTCCTGACAGGGGAAGGAGGCCCAGACGAGATCGGCGCGGCCGGGCAGATCGGCGGTCGTCACCTTGCGCACGTCGCCGGGGAAGAGTTCCTCGCCGCCCCAATTGGCGCGATAGGTCCCGCATTTCTTCAGGTCGAAATCATTGGCGAAGAGGCATCGCCAGCCGGCGCCGAGTCCGGCGCGCGCCATGCCGCCGCCAGCGAAGAATTCGTAATAGCTCGGTCTGTCCATGCGGCGAGTCTAGCGCGATTCGAGAGGCCGCGACATGCCCCCTCCCCAGCCCTCCCCCGCTATGCGGGAGAGAGGGCGGACTCGGCGCTTCATGAAGGTTGCGCGTCGCCTTTGCCGCTTCCCTGTCCGGCGTCAGCGGGGGACGGAGGGGGCTCGACGCCCAGCGCCTGCAATTGCGCGCGTTCTTCCGCAGTGAGCATCGCTGGATCGATGCGCCGACGCCCGCGGCGCACGGCGGCGAAGATCGCCCAGACGCCGCCGATCAGCGCCAGCGCCGGAGCGGCCCAGAGCAGCAGAGTCTCCCGCTTCACCGGCGGGCGCAGCAGCACGAAATCGCCGTAGCGCGCCACAACATAATCGCGCACCTCGGCGTCGCTCGCGCCGTCCTTCAGCCGCTCGCGCACGATGACGCGCAGGTCCTTGGCGAGCGGCGCGTCGGAATCGTCGATGGATTGGTTTTGGCAGACGAGGCAGCGCAATTCGCTGGCGATGGCGCGCGCGCGCGCCTCGAGCTTGGGATCGGCGAGCTTTTCGGACGGCTCCACCGCGAGAGCGGGGGCGAGCAGCGCGACGCTCAAAAGCCAAGCCGAAACAATGTGCGCGATTCCCCTCTCCCGCTTGCGGGAGAGGGTGGCTCGACGAAGTCGAGTCGGGTGAGGGCCTGCGGGACCCTCATCCGACCCCGCTTCGCGGGGCCACCTTCTCCCACGAGTGGGAGAAGGAAGAAGGGAGAGATTCCGCGCCATTCCCATCACTCCGCGGCCTGTGGCTGCGCAGCCGTGCGGGCGCGGCTGGCGACGCCGATGCGCAGGCGGCGATCGGCGAGCGACAGGCCGCCGCCGAGCGCCATCACCACCGCGCCGAGCCAGATCAGCAACACCAGCGGCTTGTAATAGAGCCGCGCGTCCAGCGTGCCGTCCTCATGCTGCTCGCCGAGCGCCGCATAGACCTGCCCGAGGCCGAGCGTGACGATGCCCGCCTCCGTGCGCGCCATGCGCCGCGCCTGATAGAAGCGCTTCGCCGGCTCTATGCGCGCGATGGTCTCGCCACCCTTGCGCAGCGCCATGACGGCGTAAGTTTCCGCATAATTGGGGCCGGCGCGCGAGGCGATGTCCTCGATCGTGATTTGGTAGGGGCCGACCTCTTGGGCGACGCCCGGCTTCATGGCGACGATCTGCTCGACGCCCCAGCCAGTCGCGGCGAGGCCGAGCAGCGACAGGCCCATTCCCGCATGGGCGATCGACGTTCCCCAGGCCGAGAGCGGCAGCCCGCGCAAACGTGCGAGCGCATTTCCTTGCGCGGCGCGCTGCGCAATATCGGTGAAGGCGCCGATGACGAGATAGACGGCGAGCCCGGCGCTCACAATGGAGAGAACCGGCGCGCCATAGAGCGCGCCGAAAGCCGCCAGCGCGACGACGCCCGCCGCAAAGGCAGCGCGCAGCCGCTGCACGGCGGCGAGGAGATCGCCGCGCTTCCAGGCGAGCATTTGGCCGATCGGCATCAGCAGCACGAGCGGCAGGGCGATCGGGATCAGCACCGTGTCGAAGAAAGGCGCGCCGACGGAAATTTTGTCGCCGGTCAGCGCCTCCAGCGCCAGCGGATAGAGCGTGCCGATGACGACGGTCGCGCAGGCGACCGTCAGCAGCAGATTATTGACGACCAGCGCGCCCTCGCGCGAGATCGGCGCGAAGAGGCCGCCCGTCGGCAGAGCGCTGGCCCGAAAAGCGAACAGCGCCAGCGCGCCGCCGATGAAGGCGACGAGTATGGCGAGAATGAACACGCCGCGCTGAGGATCGCTGGCGAAGGCGTGCACCGAGGTGAGCACGCCGGAGCGCACGAGGAAAGTGCCGAGCAGCGACAGCGAGAAGGCGAGAATCGAGAGGAAGATCGTCCAAACCTTCAGCGCCTCGCGCTTCTCCATCACCGCCGCGCAATGCAGCAGCGCCGTGCCGGCGAGCCAGGGCATGAGCGAGGCGTTCTCGACCGGATCCCAGAACCAGAAGCCGCCCCAGCCCAAAGTGTAATAGGCCCAGTAGGAGCCCATTGCGATGCCGAGCGTCAGGAAGATCCAGGCGGCGAGCGTCCATGGCCGCACGAAGCGCGCCCAGGCGGCGTCTATGCGTCCGCCGATCAGCGCCGCCGCGGCGAAGGAGAAGACGATCGAGAAGCCGACATAGCCGAGATAGAGCAGCGGCGGATGAATGGCGAGGCCGGGGTCTTGCAGAATTGGGTTGAGGTCGCGGCCCTGCCAGGGCGGATCGGCGACGCGCGCGAAAGGATTGGAGGTGAGCAGGATGAAGGCGAGAAAGGCCGCGCCCATCAATCCCTGCACGGCGAGCGTGTCGGCGCGCAGCAAATCCGGCATGGCGCGCGAGAGCAGAGCGATGGCCGCGCCGCAGGAGGAGAGCACGAGCACCCACAGCAGCATGGAGCCTTCGTGATTTCCCCACACGCCGGAGATTTTATAGATCATCGGCTTTAAGGAATGGGAGTTCTCGATCACATTGACGAGCGAGAAATCCGAGACGACATGCGCATAGGTCAGCGCGCCATAGGCCGTGGCGACGAGGAGAAATTGCGCCACCGCCACAGGGCGCGCGACGCGCATCAGCGACACATCGCGAAGACGAGCGCCGACGAAGGGAAGAATGGCCTGCGCCAGCGCGAGAGCCAGCGCCAGAACGAGCGCGAAATGGCCGGTCTCGACGATCATATCTTCACCCCTCCCGAGGCGTGATGGCGAACGAAGCGATGCGAGAGCGCGGGCGCGGCTCTGGATTGCTTCGTCGCTCCGCTCCTCGCAATGACGGCTTCGTCATTGCGAGCGACGCGAAGCAATCCAGGGCCGCGGGGCGTTCCGTGACTCACTTCTTCTCTCCCTGCTTCTCTCCCTGCCACACGCCCTGCTTTTTCAGCGAGTCGGCGACTTCGCGCGGCATGTAGCGCTCGTCGTGCTTGGCCAGCACGCTGTCGGCGCGAAAGGCGCCGTCGGCGCCGAGCGTCCCATCGACGACGACGCCCTGTCCCTCGCGGAAGAGGTCCGGCAGCAGGCCCTTATAGCTGACGCCGAGATCGGCGGTTCTGTCGGTGACGGTGAAGGCGACGTTGCGATCATCGCCGCGCTGCACCGAGCCTTCCTTGACGAGGCCGCCGATGCGCAGCCTGGTCCCCGGCGCGACATGCTTTTGCGCGAGCTCGGCCGGCGAATAGAAGAACACGATATTGTCGCGCAGCGCGAACAGCACCAGCCCGACGGCGATAGCGAGAACCGCGAGCGCGCCGGAGATGAGCGCGAGCCTCTTGCCCTTGCGAGTCATATCAACCTCCAACGCCCAATTCGCGCGCCAGCGCATCGACGCGGGCGAGACCATCCTTGTCCTGCGCGAGCGCCTTGTGGGCGCCGTCGAGCGCGGTCTTGGCCTTTTCCGTCTCGGCCAGCACGCTATAGGCGCGGATGAGCCGCAGCCAGCCCTCGACATCGGCGCCGTCCTGCGCGAGCTTGCCGCGCAGCCGCTCCACCATTGTGCGAATGGCGTCCATTCGCTGCGCCTCGGGCATTGCGGCGATCTTCGCGCCTTCCTCGCTCGCCGGCGCGGATTCGGGCGCAGGCGCGCCGCGCAATTGCGCGAGCAGTGTTTCGACGCGCGGACGCCAAGGGGCGTCGGCTGGACCGTCGGCGAGCAGCTCGGACCAGACCTGCTCGGCCTTTTCGCGCGCGCCCGTCTGCGCCGCCTCGAGGCCCTTGTAGAAGCGCGCCATGGCGGATTTCGGGTCGAGCGCCAGCGCCGCATCGAACTCGCTCATGGCCTCCGCCGTCACGCGGCCTTCCGAGGCCAGCACGCGCGCTTCGCCCAGCGCATTGTGGCGATGCGGCGTCGGCCCCAGCAGGCGCAGCGCTTTCTCATAGGCGGCGGCGGCCTCGGCCGGGCGGCCATTGCGCAGATAAAAGGGCGCAATCACCTCATAGCCGCGTCCATCCTCGGGATGTTCGGCGAGATGCGCCTCGATGCGCGCCACGGCGCTCGCTATGTCGGTGTGGCCGGGCTTGGCCTCCAGCCGCGCCTCGAGCGAGGCGTCCGGCAGATCGGGACGGCCGAGCTTGCCATAGAGCAGCAGAGCGAGAGCGGGGATCAGAATGATCGCGCTCGCCGCCGCCACAATGGCGTTGCGGCGGGAGGAGGCGGCGGCGCCAGAGCTCACGCCGCGGGCGCGCAGCAAGCGGCGGGCCGCTTCTGTCCGCGCGGTCTCTGCGTCGGCGGCGGAAAGGCGCCCCTCGGCGCTCTCGCGCTCGATCTCGGCGATCTGCTCCTCGAAAAAGGCGATGTCGGGGGCGGCGGCGTCGGCGGCGTCGCTTTTGCGGGCGAGCGGCCATAGCACGCTCATGACTGCGGCGCCGGTCAGTAGAGCGAAGAGAAGCCAGATCATGGCCCGGCTGTTTAGAGGGAATCCGACTAAGAGGGAAGGGAGATAGAATTTCCGCGCGTCATCGCGAGCGGAGCGTGGCGAAAGCTTCGAGCGCTCTTTGGCGCGCGGCGGCGTGATCGACGATGGGGCGCGGATAGGTCTCGCCGAGCGTGACGCCGGCCTCGCGCAGAACGCGCTCCGGCGCGGCCCAGGGCTTGTGGATGTATTTGGCGCCGAGCTGCGCCAGCTCCGGGACGAAGCGGCGGATGAAAGCGCCGTCGGGATCGAATTTCTCGCCCTGCAGCACGGGATTGAAGATGCGGAAATAAGGCGCGGCGTCGGCGCCGCAGCCGGCGACCCATTGCCAATTGCCGGAATTATTGGCGAGATCGGCGTCGACCAGCGTGTCCCAGAACCAGCTTTCGCCCTCCCGCCAGGGAAGCAGCAGATGCTTCACCAGAAAGGAGGCGGCGACCATGCGCAGGCGATTGTGCATGAAGCCCGTGCGCCACAGCTGGCGCATGGCGGCGTCGACCAGCGGATAGCCGGTCTCGCCTTTTCGCCAGGCGGCGAGGGCGCCTGCGTCATTCGCCCAGGGGAAGCGCGCGAAGGATTTGTCGAGCGGCGCCTCCGGCATATCGGGATGGGCGGCGAGCAGATGGTGGCAAAATTCCCGCCAGCCGAGCTCGCGCAGAAAGGCGAGGCGGCCTTCTTGCGGAGCGTCGATCGTCGCGCTCCATATCTGCAATGGCGTAATCTCGCCCCAATGGAGATGCGGCGAGAGGCGGGAGGCGCCGTCCCTCGCCGGAAAATCCCGCAGCAGAGCATAGGCGTCGATGCCATCGCGCAGAAAAGCGGCGAGGCGGCGATGCGCGCCGGCCTCGCCCGGCCGCCAGCTCTCGCGCAGGCCTTGCGCCCAATCCGGCTTTTTCGGCTGCAGCCGCCAATCGTCGAGCCGATCGCTCGCGGGCGCGGGCGCTGCGTGGAGCTTCTTCGGCGCGGGGAGAGGCGGCGCCGGCTGCAGAAGCTCGGCGAGCGCGCGCCAGAAGGGCGTGAAGACGCGGAAGGGCTTCCCTTGCGCATTGCAGACCGAGCCCGGCTCTGCGAGCAGCGCGCCGGGGAAGCTTTGCGCGGTGACGCCCTTCTCGCGCAACTTTGCCTGGAGCTGCGCGTCGCGCGCTATTGCCCAGGGCTCATAGATTCGGTTGCAATAGACGGCGGCGGCGCCGGTCTCCGCGGCGAGACGCAGCAATTCCGCCTGCGCGTCGCCGCGCCGCAGCGTCAGCGGCGCGCCGCGCTTTTCGAGATCGCGCGAGAGGGCGGCGAGGCTCTCGCGCAGCCACCAGCGCGAGGCGCCGCCGAGCCGCCATTCGCCGCCTTCGTCCTCGTCCAGAATGAAGGCGGCGATGAGCGGCGCGCCGGAGGCGGCGGCGGCGCTCAGGGCGGAATTATCGGCGAGCCGAAGATCGCGCCGAAACCAGACTATGGCCGGCGCGCTCAACGCCTCACCTGCGGCGGGTGCGCAGGCTGCCGTAGAAATAATAGAGCGCGAGCCCGGCCGCCATCCAGACGAAGAGGCGGATCCAGGTTTCGATCGGCAGCGCGCCCATCAGCGCGAGGCAGGAGAAAATGCCGCAAATCGGCACCCATGGAATGCCAGGAGCGCGGAAGGGGCGATGCAGTTCCGGCCGGTTGCGACGCAGATAGAGCACCGCGCCGCAGACGAGCGCGAAAGCGGAGAGCGTGCCGATCGACACCATCTCGTCGAGAATCTCTATGGGGAAGAGACCGGCGGCGATCGCCACCAGCATGCCGACGACGATCTGGCTGATCGCCGGCGTTTTATAGACCGGGTGCAGCGTGGCGAAGACGGGCGGCAGCATGCCGTCATGCGCCATGGAGTAGAAGACGCGCGTCTGGCCGAAGAGCAGCGCCAGAATGACGGTGGTGAGGCCGGCGAGTGCGCCGATCTTGACGGTCCAGGCCATCCAGGGGGCGCCGGTGGCGTCCATCGCCACGGCGATCGGGTCCGGCACATTGAGCGCCGTGTAGGAGACGACGCCCGTCGCCACGCCGGCGACGCCGATGAACAGCACGGTGCAGATGGCGAGCGAGCCGATGATGCCGATCGGCACGTCGCGCTGCGGCAGCTTCGCCTCCTGCGCCGCCGTCGAGACGGCGTCGAAGCCGATATAGGAGAAGAAGACGACGGAGGCGCCGCGCAGCACGCCGCTCCAGCCGAAATGGCCGAATTCCCCGGTGTTCTCGGGCACGAAAGGCGTCCAATGCGCCGTGTCGATATAGGAGACGCCGAAGAAGATGACGATCAGCACCACGCCGAGCTTCAGGAAGACGATGAAATTATTGAACATGGAGGATTCGCGCGTGCCGCGCGCCAAGAGCAGCGAGAGCGCCAATATCACCAGCGCGGCCGGCAGGTTGAAGACTCCATGGCCGGCCTCGGAGAAATAGGCGGTGGTCCATTGTGGCGGCAAATTTATGCCGATTCCATGCAGCACGCGGTTGAAATAGCCTGCCCAGCCGACCGCCACCGTCGCGGCGCCGAGCCCATATTCGAGCACGAGATCCCAGCCGATGATCCAGGCGAAGATCTCGCCGAGCGTGGCGTAAGTATAGGTGTAGGCGCTGCCCGAGACGGGAATGAGCGCGGCGAGCTCCGAATAGCAGAGCGCCACGAAAGCGCAGGCGAGTCCCGCGAGCGCGAAGGAGATGACGACGCCCGGCCCGGCGAATTTCGCCGCCACAGTGCCGGTGAGCACGAATATGCCGGCGCCGATGATGCCGCCTATGCCGAGCGCGGTGAGCGAGACCGGCCCGAGCGCGCGCGCGAAATTGCCGCCTTCCTCGAGGTGATTTTCAGCGAGAATTTCGTCTACGCTCTTGCGGGCGAAAAAATTGCGCGTCGGCGCGGATGCGCCGGTCGTCGTGTCTTGCACCACGAGAAGACCCCTTCTCAGCGAATGGCGTTCGCGCGAAAGCGCGCGGCCCCTGATCGGGGCGGGATTATGGTTGCGCTGTGAAAAGGTTACAAGAGGCGCAGGCTCGAGCGGGCGTCATCGTGGGCGTCGTCCCGGGCGTTGTCGCATTTCCGACGCGGGCCTCGCGTCGAAGGCGTGGGCGAAACGGCTCGCGCGGCGGAAGCTCGCAGTTCTGCGCATAAAAATCGAGGTTTTCGCACGGGCGGCTCGGTTGTTGCAGGACTTACGTTCAATTTCCCCGGCGCGTGGCCGGGCCAGCTGGAGCGGCGCGATGAATCCGCGTTTTGGTTACCTGTGCCTGTTCGACAATCCGACCTTGGAGGCGGGCCGCGCATTGACGCGCCAGCTCATATTGGTGCGCGAAGCCGAGCGCATGCGCTTCGACGATATCTGGTTCGCCGAACGTCATTTCGACGATTATTTTCCGAGCGGCGCCAACTCTGTCATGCTCGGCTATGCGGCAGGCGTCACCATGCGGGCGCGCATCGGCTCGGCGTCCTTTCTGCCGGCGCTGCGCGATCCGATCCAGCTCGCCGAAGATGTCGCCAGCATCGATCTCTTGACCAAGGGCCGGTTCAGCTTCGGCGTCGCCAGCGGCGCCGATTTTCCCAAGCAGACGGTCAATTTCGGCGTCGCGCCGGAAGACGCCAACGAGCGCGGCCTGGAGGCGTTGGAGCTCGTCGAGCGCCTGCTGCTGGAGAGCGAGGTCACGCATAAGGGCAAATATTTCCAGGTGGAGAAGCTGAGCCTCTCGCCGCGGCCGGAGCAGAAGGTTCCGACCTGGATCGCGACGACGACGGAGAGCACGATCCGCCTCGCTGCGCGCAAGGGCTATGGGCTCATGGCGTCGGCGACCTGCACGAATGACGAGCTGCATCGCATTCTCGGCGTCTACAAAGACGAGGCGCCCGACGGCGACCCGCGTCTGGTGCTCGCGCGCTTCGGCTTTGCGACACAGGAACGCGCCGAGGCGGTGTCGATCGCGACCCCCTATCTCGAGGATTTCTGCGCCAAGGCCAACGCCGCGCGCGCCGAGGGCGAGGCGGCGCTCGATCCGCAGGCGCTTTTGTCCATGTCGCTGGTCGGCAGCTTCAAGGAGGTCGCGGATCGGGTGAACAGCCTGAACGAGGAGTTCGGCGTGCATGGCATAGCGATGGCGCCCACCACCTCGCAATTCGACACGGTGAAGCGCTGTCTCGCGGCTTTCGTCGACGAGATTCGTCTGCGTCTGCCGGTGGATTGATCGAGCGCTTTCCGATCGAACGGAAAGCGCTCTCGAGGCGAGAGAGCCGCTCGGTCGAGCGGCTCTCCGAGCTGTTGCTCTATTTGAGCTGGTCGGCAACCTTGTCGATGCCGGCCTTGGCGCAGGCTTCGTCCTTGTCGCCGCCCGGCGCGCCGGAGACGCCGACGGCTCCTATGACCACATCGCCCGCCTTGATCGGCAGAGCGCCCTGCGCCGCGATCACATTGGCGAGATGCACGGCGCTCAGCGTCGGATTGTCCTTCACGCGCTGCGCGAATTCGCCCGACGGCGTGCGGAAGGTGCGCGAGGTGTAGGCCTTGCGATGGCTGTTCTCGAAAGTATGCGGCGAGGAGCCGTCGCCGCGAATGGCGATGAGGATCTGGCCCTGCTCGCCGACGACGGTGACCGAGATGCGATAGCCCTGCTGATAGCAGACGTCATAGGCGGTCTGCGCAATGGCCAGCGCGGTCGGGGTCGGCAAGATCTTCTGTGTGAGCAGCTCGGCGTTGGCGGGCGCCGCAGTCGCGGCGACGGCGCCGAGAGCGACGAAAGAGGCGAGGAGTTTCGACGGCATGGGCTCTCCGGGGAAGAGGAAATTCTGCTCCGCATCCCGATGGGGATGATAAGCCTATCAATGTTATAGAATTAATTAGCCGTCAAGGCCACGCTCCTGAGCAGGTGACGGGATGATCTCGGTCGCGAACACGCCGCCAGGCGCAGTGAGCATTCTCCTAAAATGCAAAGAAAAGAACGAAAAATCCGCAGTGTGTCGAATAGGTCGCGCTCGCCGAAGAAAAGCCGCGAGCCCGTCATAATTCTTGACCAGGGCTGGAATGGCAGATTAAAAAATATTTAGAAAATAGGAGTTGTCGATGAGTAGATTGCGTCGTTCGTCCGACTCCGATCCAACCCGCAACGAAGGCTCCGAGCGCCTCGCCGATACGGTGGCGCAGCGCCTCGGGCGGCTGATCGCGCGCAAAGGCCGCACGCTCGAGCGGCTCGCCGAGCTGAGCGGCGTCGAACTGGATGAGCTGCGGTCGATCGAGTCCGGGGCCAAGGCGCCGACGATCGCCCATTTATGGCGCATCGCCAATGCGATCGGCGTTCCATTCGGCAGCCTCGTCGCCTCGCAGGAGCGCAGCGGCGTGCTCGTCATGCGCAAGGCCAGCCCGCGGCTGATCGGCTCTCAGGACGGCAATTTTCTCTCGCGGCCCTTGTTTCCCTATGACAGCGCCCGGCCGGTGGAGTTCTATGAGGTGACGATCGCGCCGCTGCATCAGGAGCGCGCCGAGGCCCATGCTCCCGGCGCGAAGGAGACGCTGGTCGTCGCGCAGGGCGAGATCGAGATCATCGCCGGCCGCGAGCCGCCGGTGACGCTCGCCACGGGCGACGCCGTCGATTTTCTCGCCGATGTGCCGCACAGCTATCGCAATCTCGGCGAGACGCCGGCGAGCTTCTTTCTCGTCATGTCCTATGCCCCGGCCGAGGCGGGCGAGGCGTGAAGGCGAAGCTCACACACCATATCGTTCTTGTAGACGTATAGTAAGTGAATATAAAAAGATAAGTATTTGAAAGTAGTAAAATTTTCTACTTTGAATACTATTGATTTGCCTGGGGGACGACTGTAGTTATCGCTCGCGGTTCGGATTCGTCCCGCCGCGCTTTTTCGATGACGGCCGACGTTTATCGGCGTCCGCGCGAGCTAAAGCTAGCGTCGGCGCCGGGCGCATCGTTCGAGGAATGAACCCATGACCACGGAACCAGAAGTCCGGCGGACGCTGAGCGAATCTGCGGCCCGCCAGCTCGCCAATGCGACCAAGACGAGAGCGCAGTGGTCGGGCATTACGCCGCGCTGGCTCGTGTCCTTTCTGCCTTGGACGCCCGTCGAGGCCGGCATCTACCGGCTGAACCGCGTCAAGGAGGAGGGCGCCCTCACCGACGCCGACGTGACCTGCAGCCCGGCCCGCGACCGCGACGCCGATCTGCCGGAGACCTTCGTCGATTACGAGGATCATCCGCGCGAATATTCGATGAATGCGGTCACGACCGTGCTCGACGTGCAGACCCGCGTCTCCGACCTCTACAGCCATCCTTACGATCAGATCCAGGAGCAGGTCCGGCTGCTCACGGAGAAGGTCAAGGAGCGGCAGGAGAGCGAGCTCATCAACAATGCCGAATACGGCCTGCTCGCCAACGTGCATCCGTCCATGAAAATCAGGACGCGGACGGGCGCGCCGACGCCGGACGATCTCGACGAGCTCATCACCAAGGTCTGGAAGGAGCCGGCCTTCTTCCTCGCGCATCCGCGCGCCATCGCGGCCTTCGGTCGCGAATGCACCCGCCGCGGCGTGCCGCCGCCGACCGTCACTTTGTTCGGCTCGCCCTTCATCACCTGGCGTGGCCTGCCCTTGGTGCCGAGCGACAAGCTCTTCATCGACGAGTCCGGCAAGACCAATATTCTGCTGCTGCGCACGGGCGAGAAGAAGCAGGGCGTGATCGGCCTGTTCCAGCCGGGCATTCCCGGCGAGGTCGCGCCGAGCCTCTCGGTGCGCTTCATGGGCATCAACCGCAAGGCCATCGCCTCCTATCTCATCTCGCTCTATTGCTCGGCCGCCGTGCTGACGCATGACGCGCTCGGCGTGCTCGAGGGCGTAGAGGTGGGCAAGTTCCACGATTACGGCGACAAATACGTCTGAGCGCATCGGGTCCCGCTTCGGCGGAACCCGAGTGATCGGCTGAAGCTTTCCTCATCCTGAGGAGGCGGGCGTAGCCGCCGTCTCGAAGGACGAGGAATGCTTCATTCGCCATCTTCTGGCGCTCGCGGGTGACGCTCTTGCGGCTTCTTGCGACGGAAGAGCTTTCGACAGAGACGAGGAATGATCATGTCTTCTGCGCCGTCCAATTCCGCGGCCTTCGGCGCCACCGCGCCGGATGCGCCCTCCGAGGAGACGCTGACGCGCCATGGAGCGCCGGCCTTTCCAGATCCGGCCATGATCGCCCGCCTCGCCAATGCTTTTTTCCAGGCCTCGCCGCAGGCTTCGTCCAGCGAGTCTCCGGCGACGCTCTCGCCCGGCGCGCCCATTGTGCCGCCGATGCAGCCCGAGGCGCCGGCGCCCTCCATCGTCACCAGCGTCGCGCCCTATGCGCCGGCGCGGGCGCCCGTGGGGCCGCCGGACGTTCCGCCGACGACGATTCCCTCCATCGCGCCGACGCCCAATCTCTCCGCGCCCTCGGCGCCGGTCGGCTTGCAGCCGGCGGTCCCGCCCTATGGGCTCTCGGATGTTCCCCAGCCGGGCGCTTCCGCCGGGGCCTTCGAGCCGGGAAGCCCTTCGGCGGCGGCGATCGATTATTCCGCCATTCCCAACACGCTGGCGCAATATGGCGGCGCCGCGCCCGTGCAGGCGCCGGCGCCCTATGGCGGTTATGATCCCGACTCCGTTCCGGGCGGCGTGAAGGCCGCGCCGGTGGACAATCTCTATTTCCTGCATGAGCGCGCGCCCGCGGTCGCGCCGGGCTCCGTTCCCGCGGACCCGTCGCTCTCGCTCGTCGACCGCTATGACGCCGATGTCGCGCCGGCGCCCGCCACGCCCGATGCGGCGCCGGAGAGCTTCGCCTATTCCGGCCCCTCGGAGGCCGATCCGCATCGCGTGTCGGACGCTTTCGCGCTGGGGACGCCCAATGTCGCAATGCCGGAAATCTCCGGCCAGGAGCGCAGCTTCGCGCCCGGCGCCGCCGGCCCCGCCGCGACCGATTCACTCTATTTCCTCGATCGCGCCGGCGCCGTTCCCGCCACGCCGAAGACGGCGCCGCAGGAGCCGCAGGGCTATGCGCCGCAGCTCTCCGCCAGCGCGCCGGCGAGCAGAGCCGCTTTCGACCCCTATGCGGTGAAGCGCGACTTCCCCATTCTGCAGCAGCAGGTGCATGGCAAGCCGCTGGTCTGGCTCGACAATGCGGCGACGACGCAAAAGCCGCAGGCCGTCATCGATCGGCTCGCCCACTTCTACGAATATGAGAATTCCAACATTCATCGCGCCGCCCATGCGCTGGCGGCGCGCTCGACCGACGCCTATGAGGCCGCGCGCGAGAAGGTGCGCCGCTTCCTGAAGGCGCCTTCGGTCAAGGACATCATCTTCGTGCGCGGCGCGACCGAAGCGATCAATCTGGTCGCCCAGGCCTGGGGCCGGCGCAATGTGCAGGCGGGCGACGAGATCGTCGTCTCCTGGCTCGAGCATCACGCCAATATCGTGCCCTGGCAGCAGCTCTGCGTCGAGAAGGGCGCGCGGCTGCGCGTCGCGCCGGTGGATGATCGCGGCCAGATCATCCTCGAGGAATACGAGAAGCTGCTGAACCCCAAGACGCGAATCGTCTCGGTGACGCAGGTCTCCAATGCGCTCGGCACGGTGACTCCGGTGCGCGAGATCACCGCCATGGCGCATCGCCATGGCGCGCGCGTGCTCATCGACGGCGCGCAATCGGTCTCGCATATGCCGGTGGACGTGCAGTCGATCGGCTGCGACTTCTTCGTCTTCTCCGGTCATAAGGTGTTCGGCCCGACCGGAATAGGCGTCGTCTATGGCACGGACGAGGTTCTCGCCGACATGCCGCCCTGGCAGGGCGGCGGCAATATGATCGCCGACGTGACCTTCGAGAAGACCATCTATCAAGGTCCGCCGGAGCGTTTCGAGGCCGGCACCGGCAATATCGCCGACGCCGTCGGCCTCGGCGCCGCGCTCGACTATATCGAATCGATCGGCATGGAGGTGATCGCCCGCTACGAGCATGATCTCCTCCTCTACGCGACCGAGAAGATGCGCCTCGTGCCGGGCCTCACCTTCATCGGCACGGCGGCGGAGAAGGCGAGCGTGCTCTCCTTCGTGCTCGACGGCCATCGCACCGAGGAGGTCGGCAAGGCGCTGGACCGCGAGGGGATAGCGGTGCGCGCCGGCCATCATTGCGCGCAGCCTATTCTGCGCCGCTTCGGCCTCGAGGCGACCGTGCGGCCGTCGCTCGCCTTCTACAATACATGCGCCGATGTCGATGCGCTGGTCGCCGCGCTCTTGCGCCTGCAGAGCGGACGCGCGGGCTTTCTCTGAGGGACGCCGCTCATCGCTCCTGGAGAGTGATCCGATCCAATCGGCTCGGATCACGCATCTCGATTCCAATCCCTGAGCGAATTCTGATCGATCGAACGATTCCGTTCGATCGGATCGCGCTCGCGCGGCGAGAAAAACCTTCTTTCGTGACGCCGGAGCGCATCGTCCCGATCTTCCCCCGAACGTTTTGACGAAAGGTCTATCGTCTTTATTGACTTCTTGACTCGCCACTAATAGTCTACTGTTTTTATAGACGAGGTGGCCAGGTGCTGACGAAAAAGGGCAAATACGGCATCAAAGCCATGAGCTATCTCGCGCGTTTCGAGCCGGGGCGAACAGTGCCGGTGCAAGAGATCGCGACGACGCAGCGCATCCCCAAAAAATTTCTGGACGCCATTCTCTGCGAGCTCCGCAATCTCGGCTATGTCAGCTCCAAAATGGGCAAGGGCGGCGGCTACACGCTGGCCCGCCCGGCCGAGACGATCACCGTC
Source organism: Methylosinus sp. R-45379 (assembly GCF_001644125.1). NCBI lineage: Bacteria > Pseudomonadati > Pseudomonadota > Alphaproteobacteria > Hyphomicrobiales > Methylocystaceae > Methylosinus > Methylosinus sp. R-45379. Next base: position 35,629 of record NZ_LUUM01000057.1, on the reverse strand, counting down.
GGCAATATCATCCGCGCGCTCGACGGTCCGCTGGCGCCGCTGCCTTGCGCCAGCAAGACGCGCTACCAGCCCTGCGACGATTGCGTCGATGTCGAAAAATGCGCCGTCCGGCTGGTGATGCAGGATGCGCAACGGGCTCTGTCCGGCGTGCTCGACAATTGCACGCTCGCCCATGTTCGCGACCTCGCCGATGAGGTCGCGCTCTGCTACGAGATCTGATCTTCCAATCGCTTCGGAATTTCGCGTAAGGCGCCTCGGCGCGCGCCACGCCATGCGCGCGCCGACAGTCGCCGCATGCGCGCGACGACCTGCGAAACGTTGCTTTTTTCGATGAGAAGTCGATCTTCTTTGTAGACTTAATGGATATAGTCGCCTAAAGTCCCCCTCGAGCCACGAAGATGCGAGCGCGCAATGGTGCGCCGACGGAACGCGGTCGTCACGTAAGCATATGACGCCGATAGGCAATAGAGAAAAGACGAGGTTGCGGGCACATGACGAAAACCTTGAAACGATCCGTGATCGCAATGATGTTGAGCGCCTCCGCGGCGGCCCTCGCGATCGCCGAAGAGCAGAAGGCGCCGGCCGCCGCCACGACCGAGTCGCCGCGCGCGAGCAAGCCGCATTGGGCGTGGCAGCCGGCCTACCAGCCCTTCGCGCCGAATGTGCAGAAGAAGGATTGGTCGCATTCCTCCTTCGACGCTTTCGTGCTCTCCAAGATCGAGGCGCGCGGCCTAGCTCCCTCGCCGGACGCCGATCGCGCCACCTTCATCCGCCGCGCGACGTTGGACGCTTGGGGTCTCATCCCCACTCCCGACGAGGTCGCGGCCTTCGAGAGCGATGCGAGTCCTGACGCCTATGAGAAGCTCATCGACCGCCTGCTCGCCTCGCCGCGCTATGGCGAGCGCCAGGCTCGTTTCTGGCTCGACCTCGCGCGCTACGCCGACAGCACCGGCTTTCAGAACGACAATAACCGGCCGAACATGTTTCGCTATCGCGATTACGTGATCAAGTCGTTCAACGAGGACAAGCCCTATTCGCAGTTCGTCCGCGAGCAGCTCGCGGCGGACGAGATCGCGCCCGGCAATCAGGAGCTGCTGGTCGCGACCGGCTTCCTCGCCGGCTATCCGGACAACAGCAATTCGCGCGATCTGGTGCAGCGCAAATATCAGATCACCACGGATATGGTCGACACGGTCGGCCAGGCGATCCTCGGCACGACGGTCGGCTGCGCGCGCTGCCACAATCACAAGACCGATAAATTCACGCAGAAGGATTATTATTCGCTGCAGGCCTTCTTCGCCAACACCGCCTTCGACGAGAAGGCGCCCGCCAAGAAGGGCGAGGTGGAAGCCGAGTTCCTGAAGGAGCAGGCCGTCTATAACGAGGCGACCAAGAACATTCGCGCGCGGCAGAAGGAGATCATCGATTCGGTTCGCGAGGCGGCGCTCAAATATCACAAGGAGCGCTATCTGACCGACAGCCGCGAATCGATCTTCAAGGCGAAGGATCAGTGGAACGCGCTCGACCGCTGGGTCAATCACCGGCTCGACGAGGTGACAAACGACGCCGCGCTGGCCGGCTTCCTGCGCTACGCCGCCGACGACAAGAGCGCGCCGGAGCACAGCGAGGAGATCGTCAAAAAGGCGGACGAATATCAGAAGCTGACGCAGGAGCTGCGCAAGTTCCAGAATCTGCGCTCGAACAAAGGCTCGCTGACCTACACCGCCGCCACCGAGCTCGGCCATAGCGACGCGCCGCCCACGCATATTCTCTTTGTCGGCAATCACGAGAAGCCGCTCGACGAGGTGCAGCCCGCCTTCCCGGAGGGCATCACGAGCGAGCTTCCCGACATCAAGCCGACGGCGACCTCCTCCGGCCGCCGCACCGCGCTCGCCGACTGGCTGGTGAGCGAAAAGAATCCGCTCACCGCGCGCGTCTTCGTCAATCGTGTGTGGAACCAATATTTCGGCAAGGGCATCGTCGGCACGGTCAGCGATTTCGGCAAGGCCGGCGACAAGCCGACCAATCAGGAGCTGCTCGACCATCTCGCCTTCACTTTCGTGAAGGACGGCTGGAGCGTGAAGCGGCTGCATCGCTCCATTCTGCTCTCGGCGACCTATCGCCAGTCCTCTGACTATCGCGAGGATGTCGCCAAGGCCGATCCCGAGAACAAGCTGCTCGCCGTCTTTCCGCGCAAGCGCCTCGAGGCGGAGGAGATTCGTGATTCGATCCTGCTGGCGTCCGGCAGCCTGAACGAGCATATCGGCGGACCGAGCGTGTTTCCGCCCATTCCCGCCAATCTCATCGGCGGCGGCAATTTCAACAACACCGATCCCGCTTGGGCGACGTCGAAAGACCCGCAGGACTACACGCGCCGCAGCCTCTATATCTTCACGCGGCGCAGCCTGCCCTATCCGCTGCTCGAAACCTTCGACATGGCGAATCCGCAGCAGATCCACAGCAAGCGTGACGTGACGACGACGCCGCTGCAGGCGCTGACGCTCTACAACAGCGACCTCATCTTCCAATGGTCGCAAGCGCTCGCCGGCCGCGTGATCGAGGAGGCCGGCGACAATGAAGCCGCGCAGCTCGATCGGCTCTATCTCGTGCTGTTCGGCCGCAAGCCGAGCGAGCAGGAGACGAAGGCGCTGCACGCCTTCCTCGATCAGCATCGGAAGACGATCGCCGAGAAGGCCGAGAACGGCAAGCTCTCGATTGCTGTGCCGGTGACGACGAAAGCGCATTTCGTCGATCCGCTGCGCGCTTCGGCCTTCGTCGATCTCGTGCACACGGTCGTGAACAGCAACGACTTCGTCTACCGCTTCTAAAAGACACCACAGCAATCTGAACCGAGGGGAGCAGACAAATGCTCATCAAGACATCGCGTCGCGAATGGCTGCGCAGCGCAGCCTATGGAGTGGGTGGTTTCGCCGTCGGCGGCATGATGCCGGGCGGCGGCTGGCTCGGCGTTCCGCAGGCCAATGCGGCGACTTTCGTCGATCCGCTGGCGTCCAAGCAGCCGCATTTTCCGGCGAAGGTGAAATCGGTCATCTGGCTGCATATGGACGGCGCGCCCAGCACGCTCGATCTCTATGACTATAAGCCCGAGCTCGAGCGCCTCGCCGGCCAGGACATTCCAGCCTCCTTCCTCGAGGGCATCAAGACCTCGACACAGGGCGGCGTCGGCAAGCTCTTCGTCTCCAACAAGCGCAGCTGGAAGCAATATGGCCAGAGCGGCGCCTGGTTCTCCGACCTGCTGCCGAATCTCGCGCAACAGGCCGACAAGCTGACCTTCGTCAAATCGAGCGTCACCGTCGGCGCCACGCATGACATCTCGATCCTGAAGCTCAACACCGGCGATCTTTCCCCCGGCCGGCCGTCGCTCGGCGCCTGGGTCGCTTATGCGCTCGGCTCGGCCAATCCCGATCTGCCGCCCTATGTCGTGCTCTATGGCGGCCAGCGCGAGCCGCGCGCGGGCTCGGTCAATTGGAGCTCGGGATTCCTGCCGGCGGTCTACCAGGGCACGGCCTTCCGTCCGGGCGCGCAGCCGATCCTGCATCAGGCGCCGCCGGAGCTGATCGGCCTGCAGCAGCAGCGCGAGAGCCTCGACCTGCTGCATCAGCTGAACGATATTCGCTCCGCTGCGCGGCCGCAGGACAGCGAGCTCGCCGCGCGCACCAATTCCTATGATCTCGCCTATCGCATGGAAGCGACCGCGCCCGAGGCCGTCGATCTCTCCAAAGAGACCGCCGCCACCAAGGCGCTCTACGGCCTCGATGACGAGGCGACGCGCGACATGGGCACGGTGCTGCTGCGCGCCCGTCGTCTCGTCGAGCGCAACGTGCGCTTCGTGCATGTCGTGTCGGGTCCGATCGCGGGTCTCGGCCAGGGCGACGACGCCAGCTGGGACGCGCATCGTCAGCTCGAGAGCAATCACAGCGCCCATGCGCGCGCGATCGACAAGCCGGTCGCCGGCCTGCTCGCCGATCTCCAGTCGCGCGGTCTTCTCGACGACACGCTCATCGTGTGGACGTCGGAGTTCGGGCGCACGCCTTACGGCCAGAGCGGCGACGGTCGCGACCATAATCCCTGGGGCTATACGCAATGGCTCGCCGGCGGCGGCCTGAAGCATGGCCTCACCTATGGCCACACCGACGAGATCGGCCTCAAGACCGTCGCAAATCCGGTCGACACCTATGACCTGCATGCGACCGTGCTGCAGCTCCTCGGGCTCGATCACCTCAAGACGATCTATCTGCGCGCCGGCCGCGCCGAGCGTCCGACGGTCGTCTACGGCAAGGTCGTGAACGACATTCTCGCCTGATCAGACTCGCCGGAGCCCTCGAGGCTCCGGCGCGGCACGCCGATCGAGCTCGCGGCGCGGCGGCGCGCGTCGCGAGATCGCAGCGGCGCGTCCTCGGCACAGACGAAACCTCGAGGCAGGATTGTAAGAAAGCGCCATGAGCCGCATCTCAGCTTATCGAAATTCTTACGCGCGTCTCGCCCTCTGCGCGATCCTGATCGCCACGCCGGCGCTGGCCGCCTTGGACCTGCGCGATTACGACGACGATCTGATGCGCGATCTCGAAAAGACGATCAAATATTTCGAGCCGGACATCACCGCGCAAAATTCGCAGGCCGCGAAAGAGGATGCGGAAGTGCTGCTCGACGGATTCCGTTATACGGAAGATTATTTCGCCAAGCGCGGCAAGGACGACGCGGTGGCGATCTCCCGTGACGGATCGCGCCTCATCGCCGATGTCGTCGCCAAGGTCGACAAAGGTGAGTTCGACGCCGCCGCCGCTTCCGCGCGCGAGGCGACGCAAGTCTGCAAAACCTGCCACGAAATTTACAAGCCCCGACTCGCACGTTGAGAGACCCGAGGAACAGACCCATGACGCGTAAGACCGCAAACGAGTTCCCGCCCGGAATATTGAAGCTCTTCGATCTCTTCGTGCATGGCGACATCGACCGTCGCGGCTTTGTCGAGGGCGCCAAGAAGATCGCCATCGGCGCCGCCGCCGCGACCGCCTTCCTCGACGAGCTGCTGCCGCGCTTCGCCGAGGCGGAGGTCGTCAAGAAGGACGATCCGCGCATCGTCGGCAAGACGCTCGAGGTTCCTTCGCCAGACGGAACTGGAACGGTGAAGGGCTATTTCGTCCAGCCCGCCAAGGTGGAAGGCAAGCTGCCGACCGTCCTCGTCATCCACGAGAATCGCGGCCTCAATCCGCATATCGAGGACATCGCCCGCCGCCTCGCGCTGGCCAATTTCGTCGTCTTCGCGCCGGACGCGCTGGCGCCGCTCGGCGGCTATCCGGGCGACGAGGACAAGGCCCGCGAGCTCTTCACCAAGCTCGATCAGGCCAAAACGCGCAATGATTTCATCGCCGCCTATGGCGCGCTGAAGACCTGCCCGATCGGCAATGGCAAGGTCGGCGCGGTCGGCTTCTGCTATGGCGGCGGCGTCGTCAATTTCCTCGCCACCAAGCTGCCCGATCTCGCGGCCGGCGTTCCCTTCTATGGCGCCCAGCCGCCGGCCGAGGAGGTCGCCAAGATCAAATCCCCGCTGCTCATTCAATATGCGGGCGTCGACGATCGCATCAACGCCGGCTGGCCGGCCTATGAGACGGCGCTGAAAGCCGCGCATGTCGATTATCAGGCTTTCGTCTATCCGGGCGTGCAGCATGGTTTCAATAATGACACGACGCCGCGCTATGACGCCGCGGCCGCCGAGCTCGCCTGGAAACGCACCGTCGATTTCTTCAATGCGCGTCTGCGCGCCTGAGAGAGAAAAGGAAATAGCATGAGAGCCTCGACGCTCTTCCTCGGCCTGGCGCTCGGCGTGGCGTTTTTCGTCGCCGGCGCCGATGCGCAGCAAGCCACTGCGCCCGCCGCCCCCGCAGCGGCGCCCGTCACGCCGCAGAATGATCCGGCCTATACCTACAAGACCCTGCGCCTCAATCGCGCCGCCTTCGACGCTCTGCTGGCGAAGCCGGAGGATCTTCTGGTTCTGGACATTCGCCGGCCCGACGAGCTGACCAAGGTCGGCGGCTTCCCGGTGTATCTGAGCATCCAGACCAAAGAGGTTCAGAAATATCTCTCCTATATTCCGCGTGACCGTCTCATCGTCACCGTGTCCAATCGCGCGCATCGCGCCGGCGCCGTCGGCGATATTCTCGCCGGCCTCGGCTTTCATGTCGTCGGCGCGATCGGCGTGCTCGATTATCAGGACGAGGGCGGAACTCTGACCAAGATCGCGCCGCCGGCTCCCGCCGCGACGGCTGCGGTTGCTGCTCCCGCCGCCGCCCCTGCCGCCGCGGCGGCTCCCAACTCTGGCGCCAAGTGAGGCCAAGATGCGTAAGCTCGCGATTTTCACCGCTCTCTCGGTCGCTCTCGCGGCCGCCCCGGCCTCCGCTGCGTTGAAGACGGGCGCCTCGGCGCCCGATTTCAGCGCCCCCGCCGCCATAGGCGGAAAGGACTTCGTCTTCTCTCTGGCCGAGGCGTTGAAGAAAGGCCCCGTGGTCCTCTACTTCTACCCCAAATCCTTCACGCGCGGCTGCACGATCGAGGCGCATGAGTTCGCCGAGAATTACGACAATTTCGCCGCGGCCGGCGCTTCGCTGATCGGCGTCTCCGCCGATACGATCGAGACGCAGCGCGATTTCTCTACCAAAGAGTGCCGCGACAAGTTCCCCGTCGCGGCGGACGCGAATTTTTCCGTCATCAACGCCTATGACGCCAAGCGCGACCGCCCGACGCAGAATGGCGACGCGGTTTCCGACCGCATCTCTTACGTCGTGACGCCGGACGGCAAAATCGGCTTGACCTATGTCAGCTCAGACCCGATCAAGCATGTCTCGGAGACGCTCCAATTCGTGCGGCAGTGGCAGGAGAGCCACAAACCCGGCAAGATTTGAGCCTAGCGTTCAACCTCAGCATAAAAGGGACGATCATGAGTCTGTATTCGAAGCGCTCGCTCGCTCTCCTCGGCGGCGCGCTCATCGCCGGTTGCGTCGCTCTGAATTCCGCCTCCGCGCAGGCGCCCGGCCCCACGCCGGCGAAAATCGCGGTGGAGAATCGCAAGGCGGAATTCGTGCTGATCGGCAATTTCTTCCGCTGGTTCGGCGGCGTCGCCAGAGGCAACGCCCCCTATGACGAGGCGGAGGCCAAGAAGCGCTCCGAGCGCATCGCCTATATCGCCGGCCTGCTCGACGAATCCTTCCCCGACGTCTCCAACGTCGGCGAGCCGGACAGCAAGGCGAAAGCCGAAATCTGGAAAGAGAAGGCGGAGTTCGACAAGAAGCTCGCCAAGTTCAAGGAGGACGCCCATGTCTTCGCCGAGGCGATCGGCAAGGAGAAGGGCGCGACGGAAGCCTTCAAGACCGCGGTCGCCAATCTCGGCCAGGATTGCAAGGGCTGCCACGACTCCTACAAGGCGAAATAGTCAGGCCCAACGAGCGCGACGAGACGTAAGATGACGGTGATCGACAGGCCGCCCGAAACAAAGGCGGCGGACGCGCAATCGAAAGAAGAGCGTCTGGTGTGGGACTTGCCGGTGCGGCTGTTCCACTGGTCGCTCGTCGTTTCTTTCATCGGCGCCTATGTGACCAACAGGCTCGGCGTCGCCTGGTTCGATTGGCATGTCCGCTTCGGCTACGCCGTTCTCACGCTCGTCGCGTTTCGCGTGCTCTGGGGCCTTTTCGGCGCCAAGCACGCGCGCTTCGCCAGCTTCCTGCGGCATCCGCGGGAGGCGTGGCTCTATGGGCGAGGCCTGCTGCGCGGCCGCGCGCCGCTCTACGCCGGGCATAATCCGCTCGGCGCGCTGATGGTCGTCGCGCTGCTGCTCGGCCTATTGGCGCAAGCGACCATGGGCCTTTTCGCCAATGACGAGATTTTCAATGTCGGCCCCTTCGCCGGCGCGGTGAGCAAGGAGACGAGCCTGCTGCTCACCTCGCTGCACAGGAAGGGATTCTATGTGCTGGCGGCGGCCGTTTTCATTCATGTCGCGGCGGTGATCGCCTATGTGCTGGTGAAGCGCGAGAATCTCGTGCGCGCAATGGTCACGGGCTATAAGCGCGCCGAAACCGTGCATCCGAAGGACGAGATCGCCAGCTCTCGCCTGCCGCTGGCGGCGACATTGCTGCTCGTCGTCGCCATCGCCCTCGCCGCGCTCACCTCGATCGCACCGGTGGCCAGCGCCGGCGGCGATGGGTTTTGAGGAGCGGACGCGCGGCGCCTTCCGCTTAGTGTCGGTCCGAGGACAAGTTGAATCGGATGAATGGGCTGTGAGTCCAATAGAGGCGGCCCGATTCTCGCGGAGATCGCCGATGTGGACGTATGAAAATCGCGCGCGCTTATGATCGTAGCAAATTGTGCTACCCCAGCGACGTGACGGACACGGGTTCAGACCGCTGTTTTACACGAAGCAAAAGCGCCAACAGCTCCACTTCGTTCAGCATAGTAAGCCGCGGCGCCTATTCCCGTGTCGTAAATGTTATGTCGAACCCCACGAAATCGACTACTTACATTTATTTCGTAGTAGTATATATCATACTAGTCCGACTGATCGGATCCAAACAGACTCGTGTTGTTGAGAAAAAAGCGAAGTTTACATCAAAATGTCTCCGTTCGTGCTGTCTATATTGAGATATCACGGGTATCTGCTAAACACCGATCTTCGCATATTTCTATATGCTCCTAGCACGCAACACGCATAAATTCCAAAAAAAATGATATCTGCTCCTGCTGCAATATTTAATGTTATTAACCATCTAATGGACCCATCAGTAATATATGATTTGAACTTTTCATCAAACGCCGCGATCATGATCAAAGTCGCTAGTAAAAATAAAAGGCACACGCAGCCGACGACAAAAAACCATAGGCTAGGACCAAATAAAGAACGCTTGCGCACGACTTGCGCGTATGCATAAAAATAGGATCTAAAATTGCACACTATTTCATATAAATAAAATATAAATGTTGATATATAATATATAAATATAGTTATCTTAATATAAGACACGTCGATGTTTGTCGCCTGTTCGACGAGCCTCATCATAAATAATAACGCGCAAAGAATAGCTGTATTTAAATATAAGATTGAAAACAGGGTATTTCCTTTTTGTCTTGCGCGTTCTCTCATAGCGAGCACCATATAGTCAGCGAAATTGACGAGCGTGCCGCCTTGTAACATTGGTACATCGAGACTCCCCGCTCCCTATAATCGATCAGCGGCATTTTCTTCATACTGCGGAATCACAAGGCCGGCTCGGAAGCTTCCAACATCTTTAACACGGGAGCGTGCCGGTCGCAGAAAATATGAAGTGAAATCAAGCACGCTTAGGTGAGACGCGCGGGAAACGAAAAGCCCGCCGGAGGGCAGGCTCCCGAATCGCATCAGCGCTGAGGGAAGGGCTCGACATGCGTTTCCGCCGTGCGGCCGAAATAGACGGCGCGGCGCCCGGAGAACGACACCAGATAGCCTGCGCAACCGCCTGTCATGACCTTCTCGCAGAAACCGAGATAGGTGTAGCCCGAAGCCGAATGCTGCGCTTCCTCGATCGCTGCTCGCAGAGCCGCGCCGTTCAGCGCGGCGGCGATCGGCGTGTGATGGCGATGCGTCGCAAGGACGACGCTTTCGCCGTCGGGCAGATAATAGGTCGCCGTCGCGCGGCGAAAATCGATCGAATAGCTTTCGAATCCCGCCTGCATCAGCTTCCCGACAATTTCTGGAAAGCTCAGACTATTGCTCTTGGCCGCCCGCAGACAGTATTCGGCGACTTCGGATATTCCAGCGTCCATGGTTGCTCCTTCGGCTATTGGGGGGGAGGGCGTTCAATCGAGGGGCATTTTCGTCAGGCCCAGTCGCGCGACCGTTTCGCGCAAAATCCGCTCGAGGACGCGTCGGTCTTCGGCGGAGAGGCTCCCGAAGCACGCGATCTCATTCTCGTCGGCCAGGGCCGCCAGCTCGGGCACGAAGCCGGCGCCTTTGCTGGTGAGCCGCAGCGTTTGCGCGCGTCCGTCCACTTCGCTCGCTTCACGCATGACGAGCGCCTTGGCGATGAGGCGGTCGGCCAGCTTGGTGACCGCTCCCCGCGTCAGGCTCATCTCGCTGGCGAGCCGGCTGGGCGAGGTCGGCTCCCGCTCGTAGAGACTTCGCATCAGTCCCCATTCGGCGACCGTCACATCCTTGTCGGCGAGCTTTCGGGCGAAGCCGAGCGAGACGTGATTGGAGACTTGGCGCAGCCAGTAGCCGAGATGATCGGTGAGATCAGGGATGCGGGACGGCATGACGAGAAGCTCTCAATTACTTTCCTTGGAAACTATCTCGAAAAGATTTCCTAGTCAATTACCTTTGCCGCCGCGCCATGTTGGGAAGCTCGAGCGCTGCACTACCTTGAGCGACAGCCGCGCCTAGGCTACCTAAGACCCAATCGCCTATCCGATCGTCTTCGCGCGTCGAGGCTCGTCATGGCTCGTCCTATCGCATCGGCTCTCGTCCTGCTTCTGCAGATTTCCGTCGCCCATGCGCTGGACCGGCCGAGCGCGCGTGCGGCGCCGCCGGCGAAGGCGCCCGCCGCTTCTCCCGCAGGAGAGGCGCCGCGCGTGTTCGGCGATTGGCGGCTACGTTGCCTGGCGGCCGGAGGCGCGCAGACGGCGCATCGTAGCTGCGAGATTTTGCAATCCGTCCTCGTCAAGGACAAGAGCGCGACGATCGCGGAAATCGCCTTCGGCAAGCCGGATGGCGCGCAAGGGCTTTCTATGACGATCGTCGTGCCGGTCGATGTCGCCTTTCACGCGGCGCCGCGCGTGACGGTGAGCGACGCCGATCCACAGCCGCTCGATCTCGTCTGGCGGCGCTGCGCCGCAGCGGGATGTTTCGCCAGCGTTTCTCTCGCCGAGCCGATACTCGCCCGCTGGCGCGCCCACGACGGGATGGGACGCATCGCCTTCAAGAGCGCGGCCGGGCAGGATGCGGCGCTGCCGGTCTCGTTTCGCGGCCTCGCGCCGGCGCTGGATGCGCTTGCGCGGGAGCATTGACGGTCTGTGGCATAATTGCCACAGCCGTTGAAATTCGCCTCGCGCGAGACAAAAAACAGAAATTCATAGAAACACTTAAGTAATTCACTTAGTGGGCGTTTCCGCCCGCTCCGCAGCCCCGCCGCTCGCTGGACGCGCAGCTGTGGCCTTGCTGCGCTCCCGGATCGAAAATAGAAATCGCACAACTGGAAATGCGCGAGTCGGCCCGCGTCGGCCTCGCTCGACGTGATTTTTGTCGTTTGAATTTCGACGAGTTCTGGAGACTATCGAATGACCCGTTTGTCCGGCCGTCACGGCAATAGCGTGCGTTCCCCGTCCTCGGGCCTTTCGATCGGCAGTTCTCACAGAGGCGGGCTTCTGCTCGGCGTCTCGGCGCTCAGCATCGCGCTTTCCATGGGCCTTTCGCCGGCGCAAGCGCAGCAGGCGGGCGGGGCCGGCGGCAATCCGGGCGGCGGAACGGCGGGAACGACGAATAGCGCCGGAGTCGGAACGGCGGGCGGCAATGCGACCAACGCCGCGGGCGGCGGCGGTGGCGGTGGCGTCAACGCCAAAGGCGGCGCGGGCGGCGGCGGTGCGCCAGGCGGAACCGCCCCGGCCGGCGCTGGGGCGAATGGGCCTGCCGATCAAGGCGGCGGCGGCGGCGCGGGCGCCGCGACCGCCTTTACCTTTGTCGGCGCGACAGCCGTCGCCAACCTCGTGGGCAACCCCGGCGGCGCGGGCGGGGCCGGCGGCTCGGGAACGGGCTCCGGCGGCGGCGGCGGCGCGGGCGGCAATCTCGCCGTTATGACCGGCGGCGCGGGCGTGTTCAGCGGTGTCGCCGTCGGCGCGACGACGACGGGCGGGGCCGGCGGCAACGGCGGCTCGGCGACAGGAGCCGCCGGCAATGGCGGCGCGGGCGGCGGCGGCGGCTCGGCATTTCTGTTCACCGGCTCCGGGTCTGATGTGAATATCAATGGCGCGGCTGTCGGCGGGGCCGGCGGCGCCGGCGGAAAGAGCGGCTCTCTCTTCGGCAATGGCGGCGCCGGCGGCACGGGCGGCGCGGCTATTTCCGCTGTCGGGGCGCTCGGAACCGTGACCAATGTCGGCTCGATCGTGGGCGGCGCCGGCGGCGTCGGCGGGGTGACCGCCACCGGCGTCGGCGGGACGGGCGGGGCCGGAGGAGCGGGCCTTTCGGCGATCGCCGGCGGGACGATCGTCAACTCGGGAGCCATAAAGGGCGGCGCGGGCGGGCTCGGCGCCAGCGGCTCGGCCTCGGGCAATGGGGGCGCCGCGATCGTCGGCTCCGGTCTCACAATCACCAATTCCGGCGCGATCGCCGGCGGCGCAGCCGGCGGGGCGGGCGGCTCGGCCGGCGTCGCGCTCGATCTGTCCGGGACCAATCGGCTTATCACTCTGGGCGCTGGCGCGCTCTCGGGCGACATTCGCGCCAATGGCGGAACGCTGACGCTCGATCAGACCGTCGTGGGCGCCGGCAACGCCGCTTATGCGAATAAGATCGTGGATACGGCGGGCAATCTCAACGTCGTCGTCGACGCCGGCGCGAATGCGGTCACGCTGAGCAACGCCGCAAATAATCAATTCCAGACGCAGGTGAAGAGCGGGACGCTCTCGGTCGCCAATGCGGGGGCGCTCGGCGGCGGCGATCTCTCGCTCGTCGCCGGCGGCGTGGCGGCGCCGGCCTTCCAACTCGCCGCCGGCGCCAGCGCGCAGTTTTTGACCCAGAACGTCAAGATCGATCCCGGCGTCTCCGGAACCATCGGCGCCGGCGCCGGCTCGACACTGACCATCGCGCCCGGCGCGGGCAAGCAGCTGTCCTTGCAGGGCGGGGCCGGGACGACGGCGCATTTCGGATCGGCGACCAACACCGGAACCGTGGTTCTCGCGCCCACTCTCGCGACGGTCGCCAGTGCGGGCGCCGCTTCGGTGGACGGAGGGACGCTGCGGCTCGGCAATGCGCAGAGCGCGGGCGCAGTCTCGGGCCTGCAGGGCGGACTCAATGTCGGCAAGGACGCGACGACCGCGGCGACGCTCGACACCTATAGCTTCAGTTTCACCGCCAATAATCTGACGGGCTCATCCAAGGGCGTCATCACCAATAATGGCGGCGGCCTCGCCACGGTCACGACCAACAATTCCGTCGATACGACTTATTCAGGCGTGATCCAGGACGGCGTCGCCGGTCAGGTCGGGATCAATGTGAAGACATCGGGCGGCGTGCTGACGCTGGCGGGCGCGAATACCTACGGCGGCCCAACGATTATCGACTCCGCTGCGACATTGAAAGCCGGCACCGCCAACGCCTTCAGCCAAAAAAGTACGACCAGTGTTCTTGGAAAACTCGACCTCAACGGCTTCAACCAGACGATAGACACCATCTATCTCGCTGGCGGCCGCATTCGCAATGGGACGCTGACCAGCACCGATATAGCTGTCTCATCTTTCGGTGGAATTATCTCGGTTGGCGGCGCAGTCGAAAGCATCTCTGGCTCCACGGGCTTGAGGTTGACCGCGGGCACGACCAATCTCGAGGGCGCTAATACTTATTCCGGCGCCACATTGGTCGACGGTGCCACATTGCGGTTGAACAGCGCGAAGGGCCTCAGCGCCAATAGCGCGCTCACCGTCAATTGGGGCGGGACCTTCGATCTCAACGGATTCAACGCCACTGTCTCCGGCGTCGGCGGGCAGGGAACCGTCACCACCAATGGCGCCGCCTCGAAGCTGACCTTCGGCCTCGGCGCGGATTCGACCTTCGTGGGCCAGATGCGCGACGGCGCCGGCCAATTGTCGGCGCAGGTCTCGGGCGGCAAGACGCTGACCGTCACGGGGCAGAACATCTATTCGGGAACGACTCAGATCGACGCCGGTTCCGGCCTCGCCGTCGCCGCTGGCGGCGCAATCGGCACGGCCGCCAATCACGCCGGCGCCATCAATGTCGATGGAGCGCTGCTGATCAAGACCGGCGGCACGGTCGATGCGGGGACCAACAACCTCACCAATCAGGGAACCGTCACCATAGAAGCCGGCGGCCGCCTCACTGATGATCTCGTCAACAATGGAGTCGTCAACAACAGCGGCTTGGTGGCGGCGAATCTGCAGAACAATGCGGCCGGCACGGTGACCAACAAAGCCCCGACCGGCGTCTGGCAGGGCAATGTCGTCGCCAATAAGGGTACGATCGTCAATGAGGCGGGCGCCAATTGGATCGGCAATGTCAACGCCGGCGCCAATACCGGCTCCATCGACAATCGCGGCGCCTGGACCGGCAATGTCGGCAATAATCTCGGCCAGCTGAAGAACGGCGGAACGATCACCGGAACAGTCGCCAATTCCGGCGCGTTCGAAAATCTTTCGGGCGGCGTTGTCTCCGGCCTGCTGACTCAGGCCGCCGGAACGACGACCAATGCGGGCGCGCTCAATGGCGGCGCTTCAGTGACCGGCGGCCTGCTGACCAATAATAATCAGATCATCGGCGCCGTCGCGGTCACCGGCGGCCGGCTCGACAATAATGCGACGATCTCCGGCTCGGTCGACAATTCCGCGACCTTCAACAACTACGCCGGCGGCAATGTCACCGGCGGGCTGAAGACCTCGGGAACGGCGACCAACGCCGTCGGCGCGACGATCAGCGGCGGCGTCGCTGTGACGGCCGGGACATTCACCACCAAGGGCGTGGTCAATGGCGGGCTGACCAATTCGGGAACGACCCAGGCGCAGGGCGCGATCAATGGGATTGTGAAAAATCTCGCTGGATCGTTCAACGTCACCGGCGATCTGAAGACCGATTCGGTGCAGAACTCGGCCGGCGCGACCGTCGATATTTCAAAGGGAACGGTCTCCGGCGCTTCAAGCTCCCTGACCGTGGACAACGCCGGCTTGATCATCGTCAGAGCTTCGGCGACGCTCACCGCGCTCGGCGGTGTGACCAACTCAGGCGCGATCTCGGTCTTGGTCGGCGGAAAGGTCAATGACGCGCTCACCAATACCGGCTCGGTTTTCAATTCCGGCATCTACAACGGCGATCTCATCAATTCCGGCGCTGCAGCGACGGTGACCAACCTAACGACAGGCCAGTGGACCGGAAATGTGCTGTCGAACTCGGCCGGTGCAAAGATCGTCAATCAGGGCGCGTGGTTCGGTAGCGTCTCCAACACGGGTGGCTCGATCACCAGTGCGTCGACCTGGATCGGAAACGCCGTCAATTCGAGCGGAACCATCGCCAATGGCGGCGTATGGGTTGGCGCGCTGACCAATGACGTCGCCGGAACCTTTCAGAATTTGTTCGCTTCCTCCACGCTCACAGGGCTGCTGACGACCTCGGGAACGGCGACCAACGCCGGCGTGCTGGACGGCGGCGCGCTCGTCCTCGCCGGAACGCTGACCTCGACGGGCACGATCAACAATGGCGCGACCGTCACCGGCGGAACGCTGACGACGAGCGGAACCGTCAATGGCGGCCTCGTCAATGGCGTCGCCGGCACGGTGTTCGCGTCCGGCGCGATTAATGGGCAGATCGACAATAGCGGCAAGTTTACGCTGAATGGCGCGTTGGCCAACAATGGCTCCACGGTCAACAACAATGCCGGCGCGACGCTCGACGTCAATTCGAGAAGCTTCACCAACATCGGCGCGCTGAACAATAATGGCGCGATCACCATCGCCGGCGGCAGTCTCGCGGTGAATGGAACGCTCACGCAGGCCGCGGGCTCGATTCAGAATATCGGCGGCGCGATCGCCGCCAATGCGATCAACGAGACCGGCGGCCTCATCACCAATAGCGGGACCATCGGCGCGACGACGACCTTCGCGGTCAATGGCGGCGTTCTGACGAATAACGCCGGCGGCGTGGTGACGGCCGCGGCGCTCACCGTGGGCGCCGGCGGGACGATCAACAATAATGCGACGATCACCTCGGCCGCCGCGATCCAGAACGCCGGCCTCGTCAACAATAATAATGGCGGAACGCTGAACGGCGGCCTCGTCAATACGGGGACGCTCAACAATAATGCCGGCGCCATCCTCAATGGCGGGCTGACCAATAGCGCGACGGCGACCAATGGTGGAAGCGTCAATGGCGGCGTCGCCAATAGCGGCTCCTTCACGACGACGGGCGCCGTCACTGGCGGGCTGGTCAACGCCGCGGCGGGCGTGACGAAAGCGGCTGGCTCCATCGCCGGCGGCGTGACCAATACGGGCTCCTTCACCGTTACCGGCGCGCTCGCCAATGGCGCGGGCAATTTCGCCAATAATGGCGCGGGAACGCTCTTTGTCACCGGCGGTGACTACGCCAATATCGCCACTCTGACGAATAGCTCGACCGCCGCGACCGGCGTGTCGGTGTCGGCGGGCCGCACGCTCTCGGCGAGCAATGTGACCAACGCCGCTGGCGCGACCATCGCTAATTTCGGCGCGCTCGCTTCCGCAAATGTGATTCAGAACGC
Source organism: Methylosinus sp. R-45379 (assembly GCF_001644125.1). NCBI lineage: Bacteria > Pseudomonadati > Pseudomonadota > Alphaproteobacteria > Hyphomicrobiales > Methylocystaceae > Methylosinus > Methylosinus sp. R-45379. Next base: position 19,145 of record NZ_LUUM01000057.1, on the reverse strand, counting down.
TGGAACGCTCAATAATTCCGGCGCCGTCACCGGCGGCCTGAATAATGCCGGCGCCTTTAATCAGCTCGCCGGCTCGCTGTCCGGCGGGCTGACCAATAGCGGAACGGCCAATGTCGCCGGCTCGCTCGCCGGCGGCGTGACCAATACGGGCTCCTTCACCGTCACGGGCGCGCTCGTCAACGGCGCGGGCAGCTTCGCGAATAATGGCGCCGGGACGCTGTTCGTCACCGGCGGTGACTACACGAATGTCGGCGCCTTCGTGAACAGCTCCACGGCGGCCACGGGCGTTTCCATCGCGGCCGGCCGCACGCTGAGCGCGACAGGCGTGACCAACAGCGCCGGCGCGACGATCGTCAATGCGGGAACGCTGGCCTCCACCGGCGCGGCGATCCAGAATGCCGGAACGCTGACCTCGACGGGCGCGCTCACCGGCGGCTTGAACAACACGAATCTCGCCAATGCGGCGGGCTCGATCGCCGGCGGCGTCGCCAACACGGGAACATTCACCGTGACCGGCGCGCTCGCCAATGGCGGCGGCGATTTCGCAAATGGCGGCGCGGGAACGCTCGCCGTCTCCGGCGGCGATTACACGGGCGTCGGCGCGCTGACCAACAGCTCCACCGCCGCGACCGGCGTGACGATCGCCTCCGGCCGCACGCTCTCGGCGACCAGCGCGACGAATAGCGCCGGCTCGACGATCGCGATTTTCGGCGGCGCGCTGCTGACGACCAATGGCTTCGTCAATCAGGGCAAGGTCAACGCCGCCGGAACCATCGGCGGCGGCGTGACCAACACGGGGACATTCAATGTCACCGCGGCGCTCGCCAATAATGGCGGCAAGTTCGACAATAACGGCAATGGCGCGCTCATCGTCGGGGCCGGCGACTACACCAATATCGGCGTGCTGACGAACAATTCCGTCGGCGACGCGACGGCGGGCGCGCAGTTCCAGGGGATCGGCGTCTCGCTCGGCCATGGCCGCACGCTCGGCGCGACGAGCGTCGTCAATAATGCGACGATCGCGCTCGGCGACCGCACGACCAATTCGACGGTCAATTCCATCATCGCCGGCAATCTCACCAATAATGGAACGCTCGATCTCGCCGCGGCCAATCAGGTGGTCGCCAATGGCGCGACAGCGGCGGCGCTCGCAAATTCGCTCACCGTCAATGGCAATTACACGGGCGGCGGCGTGCTGAATGTGGCCGCGCGCTTCGCCGATCTCGGCGGACAGCGGGCCGGCGAGCTGCTGGTGAACGGCGCCGGCGCCGGCAATGTCACCACGGTGATCGTCAATCCGTTCCAGAATCAGACCGGCTTTTTCGCCAGCCCGATTCTGATCGCCAAGACCAACCCCGGCTCGACCTCGACATTCCAGCTCGGCAACGCCACCACCAGCATAGGCGCCGCGCAGGCGCTCAACACGGGCCTCGTGAGCTTCAACCTGCAGCAGCTCACCCCCGGCCAATGGTATCTCGTCCCCAATCTCGACACCGGATCGCTGTCGGCGATCGGCGGCAGCGTCGCCTCGGCGGTCGCTTCCGCGACCACCGGCTTCTTCCAGAGCGCCTCGGCCTTCGTGCAATCGCATCCCGACGCCAAGCCCAACGCCGTCGATTTCGGAATTTGGACGCGCGCCGCCGTCGGCCGTTCCGATCTCGCGAGCTCCTCCAGCGCGCCGACGGCCGCAGGCGGGACCGCCATCACCAATGAGAAGACGCGCACGCTCTACAGCGGCTATCAGGTCGGCCTCGACGCCTCGCTCTCCAACATAGAGAACACGCAGATCAACCTGCACGGCGGCGTGATGGCCGGCCAATATCTCTCCAATTCCTATGATCTCCTCGGCTCCGGCACGAGGACGCGTTTCGACGTGCCTTTCGTCGGCGTCTATGCGGTGGCGACCGGCTTCGGCTTCTTCGCCGATGTGCAGTTCCGTCACGACTTCTGGAACGCGGACATCACCAATTATCGCGCCGGCCTCAACGAGAAGCCGCTGGAGGGCCGCGGCTGGGCGGGCTCCGCCTCGCTCGGCTATCATTGGGATCTGCCCAATGATTGGTTCATCGAGCCCTCGGCCGCGATCAATGTCACCAGCGTCGATTTCGATCGGCTGCAGGTGGCGGCGGGCACGACGCCGGCCTATCTCGTCCTCGACACGGTGCGCTCGACTCTCGGCCGCGTCGGATTGCGGGCGGGAACCTCCTTCGTCCTCGACAATAAATACGCCTTCCAGCCCTTCGCCTCGGTCAGCGGCTGGAACGAGTTCGAGACCAATCTGAAGGAGAGCTTCCAGCAGAACGTCACCTATGTGCCGATCACTGTGTCGCGCTCCGGCGCTTTCGCGCAATTCGGCCTCGGCGTCTCGGCGCAGATCATCGACACGGGCTGGGTCGGCTTTGTGCGCGGCGATTATCGCACCGGCGAGAAGCTGACCGGCGCCGCGCTCAATGGCGGCGTGTCCTATCGCTTCTGAGCGGCCGCGCCTTTTCTCGCACGAGGCGGAAGGAGAGCCTTCCGCCTCGTGACGCGGTTTGCCTTCCGTCCTGGCTTACGCCACTCTCCGCCCATGGATCGCAAAAGCGGCAAGCGGCGGACGCTTCTCACCGGTCTCCTGATCTTCGCGCTCTGCGCGCCCGCGCGCGCGGAGGAAGACGGCCCGCACGTGTCGATCATCCGCGACGCGGAGATCGAGCAATTATTGCGGGACTACACCGCCCCTGTGCTGAAGGCGGCGGGGATTCACAGCGAGGCGGCCAAGATCATTCTGGTCGGCGACCGCTCCTTCAACGCCTTCGTCGCCGACGGGCAGAAAATCTTCGTCAACACGGGCGCGCTGATGGAGGCGAAGACGCCCAATGAGATCATCGGCGTGCTCGCGCATGAGACCGGCCATATCGCCGGCGGCCATTTGGCGCGCGGGCGCCAGGAGCTCGCCAAGGCGACCATCCTCTCCGTCGCCGGCATGCTGGCGAGCGCCGGCGCCATGGTCGCGGCGCGCGGCGCCTTCAACCGCCGCGACGGGCAGGTGGGCATGGATTCCGCCGGCGCCGTCGGAATATTGCTCGGCCCGCAAGAGGCGGTGAAGCGCTCGCTGCTCGCCTATCAGCGCGGCGAGGAGCAGGCCGCCGACCGCATGGCGGTGCGCTTCCTCACGGCGACGCATCAATCCGCCAAGGGCATGCTGGAAGTGTTCAACCGCTTCGCCAGCGAATCCTTGTTCAAGACGACGGCGATCGATCCCTATCTGCTGTCGCATCCGCTGCCGAACGAGCGCATCTCCAACCTCGATCAGGCCGCCAAGCAATCGCCCTATTTCGATGTCCCGGACTCGCCGGCGCTGCAGGCCCGTCACGATCTGATGCGCGCCAAGCTCATCGGCTTCATGGGCAATTCCGGCGAGGTGGCGCGGCGCTATCCCATCTCCGATCTTTCGCTACCGGCGCGCTACGCCCGCGTCATCGCCGATAATCGCTTCGGCCGGCTGGAGGATGCGCTGCGCGGCGCCGACGCCCTGGTCGCGGCCGATCCGAAGAACCCTTACTTTTGGGAGCTGAAGGGGCAGATATTGCTCGAGGCCGGCCGCGCCAATCAGGCCATCGCGCCTTTGCGCAAGGCGGCCGCCATCGCCGGGCCGGGCGCGACGCCGATCCGCGTGCTGCTCGGCCATGCGCTGGTCTCAGCCGACGATCCCAAGCTGCTGAACGAGGCCGTGAGCGTGCTCGCCAATGCGACGCAGCGCGACGAGGATAGCGCCGACGCCTGGGAGTTTCTGTCCATGGCCTATTTCCGCAAGGGCGAGAACGCCAAGGCGCAACTCGCGGCGGCCGAGGGCCTCTTCGTCGCCGGCAAATATGTCGAGGCGCGCACGCAAGCGACGCGCGCCCAGGCGCAGTTCAAGGAAGGCACGCAGGGCTGGCTGAAGGCGGACGATATATTGACCTATCGCCCGCCGGGGAGCGAGTGAGACGATCGACGCAGGATTTTTTCGACCGGGACATCAGCATGCCGAGTACGGAAAGCGGGTCGATTTGAATTTCGCCAATGCGTCAGAAGCAGCCCTTTCAACAGCGCCGCTCAATAGCTATTTTGCCAAGCGCCGACGGCGCTGGCTGTTACGAAGCTCGAGAACTCTAAACTTGGCACAGCGCGCGCCGACGTGTGTCAGTTCCGGGTAGATGATGGACGGCGATCCAGCAGGACAGAAGGCCAGACGTTTCTCAGAGTCTCTAACGCACGACGATCATGTGCGCGGCGTTGTCAGATTCGTGTTCGGCGCCGTGGGCTTGGTCGCCTTCAACGCGCTTATCGGTCTGTTCGATCCATATCGAACCATTGACGCTCGCATCACGAAAGCGGAACAGCTGTGCGACTACTACCGCCCAAAAATTAAGAATGGCTGGCCAGAAGAGCGGGATCACAAACCCGTGCCGCCGGGCTCGATCCCCTGCGACTCGGCCAGTGAGCGCGAACTTGATCGAACATCCGAATTTCCGGTCAAGAGATATTTTGTAATGTTCGTCGAGTACGTGTCGCCCGCCGACGGAAAAAACTATTCGCAGCGCATTCAGATTCCAGCGGAACGACTGTCGCCGAATTTTAAACCTGGCATGACGATTCGGGTGTCTGCCTCGACGACCGATCCGTATTCGGTGCGTGGCCAGTAACAGGTCCTTTTCCGAGTCAATTTTGATTGTGAGATGGTCGTTCTTGCCCTCGTGGATCTCGTTGTCGCTCGTCTGGCTTGGACGAAACTTCTCGTCGATGTGGCGGTGGAGGAGGTCGCGGCCGGTGGAGCAATGACGCTGGACGAGCATCTCTCGCAACTCGACGCTCTGGTCCGCGCCGAGGCGTGCTGAAGGCGCGTCTCTTTGTCGCGTGAAAGGCTCGAGGTTGCGCGAAAGGCCAATGTCGATCTGGCGAGAGTTCTCGCCTATCTCGATGGCGTCGCCGGACCTCCGACTGTCGGCAAACACCGCGGCGTCTTTGAACCCTCTACCGGCGGATCGCCGACCATCCCGCGACGCAGAACCGCATTGAGTGGATAGGGGTGGTTTCGCCTTTCGTCGTGATCTATCGGTATCTCGAAGGCTAGGACTTCGTGACCGCGGGAAGGTTTCGCCCGCGCAAGCTCGGGACGACAGATTGACCAGACTCCCCCTCGCTCTCACCCAGGGCGACCCTTCCGGCATCGGCCCGGAGCTGACGCTGAAGGCCTATGCCGCGCGCAAGGCGCGGGCTCTGCCGCCTTTCTTCGTGCTCGCCGATCCGGCGCAGCTCGCGCGGACGGCGGCGGCGCTCGGGCTCGAGATCGCGCTGCGCGAGGTCGCGCCGGAGGGGGCGGCGGCGGTTTTCGACGCGGCTCTGCCGGTCGTGCCGCTCGGGCTTTCGGTTCGAGGAGTTCCCGGCGCGCCCGAGCCCGCCGACGCGGCGGCGACGATCCTCTCCATAGAGCGGGCCGTCGAGCTGGTCGCGGAGGGAAAAGCGCGCGCGCTCGTCACCAATCCGATCGCCAAAAATGTGCTCTACGCCGCCGGCTTCGCGCATCCGGGCCATACGGAGTTTCTCGCGGCGCTGGCGGAGCGGCGGTTCGGGCGCCCCTTCCGCCCGGTGATGATGCTCTACGCCGAGGAGCTCGCCGTCGTTCCGGCGACGATCCATGTCGCGCTCGCCGAGGTTCCGCGCCTGCTCACCCGCGAGCTGCTGGTGGAAACCGGGGTGATCGTCGCCGCCGATCTTTCGTCCCGCTTCGGCCTCGCTTCGCCGCGCCTCGCCTTCGCCGGGCTCAATCCGCACGCCGGCGAGAGCGGCGCCATGGGCCGCGAGGAGATCGACGTGATCGCCCCCGCCGTGGCCGAGCTGCGCGCGCGCGGGATAGACGCCACCGGCCCGCATCCGGCCGACACCATGTTCCACGCCGCCGCCCGCGCGCGCTATGACGTCGCCATCTGTCCGACGCATGATCAGGCGCTGATCCCCATAAAGACGTTGGCCTTCGATCGCGGCGTCAATGTCACGCTCGGCCTGCCCTTCGTGCGCACATCGCCGGACCATGGCACGGCTTTCGACATAGCCGGGAAGGGAGTCGCCGAGGCGACGAGCGTCATAGAGGCGATCCGCCTCGCCGACCGAATGACGGCGCGATGATCGACGATCTGCCGCCATTGCGCGAGGTGGTCGCGCGCCATGGGCTGATGGCCAGCAAGGCGCTCGGCCAGAATTTTCTTTTCGACCTCAACCTCACCGCCCGCATCGCTCGCGCCGCCGGCCCGCTCGCGGGCGCGACCATCGTCGAGATCGGCCCCGGTCCCGGCGGCCTCACCCGCGCGCTGCTCGCCGAGGGGGCGGGGCGCGTCATCGCCGTGGAGCGCGATTCGCGCTGCATTCCGGCGCTGCGCGAGATAGAGGCGCGCTATCCTGGGCGGCTGGTCATCGTCGAGGGCGATGCGCTGGCGCTCGATCCGGCGGAGCTGGCGCGGCTGCACGGGCTCGGCGGGCCGGCGCGGATTTGCGCGAACCTTCCCTACAATATCGCCACCGAGCTGCTGGCGCGCTGGATCGAGGCGGAGCCTTGGCCTTCCGTCTTCGACCGCTATGTGCTGATGTTCCAGCGCGAGGTCGCCGAGCGCATCGTCGCGACGCCGGCGCAGCGCGCCGATTATGGCCGCCTCGCCGTGCTCTGCGGATGGCGGACGCGCTCGCGCATATTGTTCGACCTCTCGCCCTCGGCCTTCACGCCGCCGCCCAAGGTGACGTCATCCGTGGTGGAGCTCATTCCCAATGCGTCGCCGCTGCCTTGCGATCCGAAGCTATTGTCGCAGGTGACGCGCGCCGCCTTCGGCCAGCGCCGCAAAATGCTGCGCCAGAGCCTGAAATCTCTGCCGAAGCCGGGCCTGGATGTGACCGCGCTGCTGGCGCGGGCGGGCATAGAGGAGACGCGCCGCGCCGAGGAGATCGACATCGGCGGATTCGTCGCATTGGCGCAGGCTCTGGCTGTCCTATCTTGACTCTGCGGCGCCTATCTTCGAGGAGCGGCAGTAATGGCGAAATTCTATTTTGCGGCGGTGGAGACCGAGGAAGGCCTGCGCGCCGAGCTCAAGATCGCAACCCCTTATTCGCTGGCGGCAGATGTCTTCGATCCGAGCGAGAGCTTCGCCGATTATGAGGCGAAGCTGGACGGCGCTCTGCGCGAGCTGGAGCGCACGCGCGACGAGGCGCGCGCCTGGTTCGCCAAGCATAATGGCGCGTCGGCGGCTGGGTGAGCAGGCGGGCGGCTCCGGGCTCGTAACCGCGTTTTCCCGGGGGCCTGAATTTCCGCTTGGCGGCCCCGCCTTACTCGATTATAAGCACCAGATGCGTGGCGCGCGGCCTGGGGTCTCGCGCCGCGACTGTTTTGTGGCGGTCCCGATGAGTCCCGTGGCCGCGGTCCTCGGCTCGGTGAAACATCTCGGCTCGGTGAAGCATGGCCAATCCGTTTCAGTTCCTGCAAGAAGTGCGCTCGGAAGCGAGCAAGGTCGCGTGGCCGACCCGCCGCGAGACCCTCATCACCTCCGGCCTGGTGGTCCTCATGGTGCTGGCCGCGAGCATTTTCTTCGTCGTCGTCGATCAGGGGCTGCGACTCGCCGTGGGCATGCTGCTGCGGATCGGCCAGTAAGGCCGAGGAACCCGCCGGCGCGCCGATCGTCGAGAGCGAAATTTTGGAGCTTGTCGCGCCGTGAGCATGCGCTGGTATATCGTCCACGCCTATTCGAACTTCGAGAAGAAGGTCGCCGACTCCATTCGCGAGGGCGCCGCGCAGCGCAATCTCTCCGATCAGTTCGAGGAGATTCTCGTGCCGACCGAGCAGGTCATCGAGGTGCGCCGCGGCCGCAAGGTCAGCTCGGAGCGCAAGTTCTTCCCCGGCTATGTGCTGGTGAAATGCGACCTCTCCGACCAGGTGTTCTCGCTCATCAAGAACACGCCGAAAGTGACCGGCTTCCTCGGCGCAGACAATAAGCCGATGCCGATCAGCGAGGCGGAGGCGATGCGCATCAAGGGCCAGGTGGCCGATGGCGTCGAGCGCCCCAAGCCCTCCATCTCCTTCGAGATCGGCGAGACGGTCCGCGTGGCCGACGGCCCCTTCGCCTCCTTCAACGGCGTGGTGGAAGAGGTCGACGACGCCCGCTCGCGGCTCAAGGTGGCCGTGTCCATCTTCGGCCGGCCGACTCCGGTGGAGCTGGAATTCGCGCAGGTGGAGAAGGTTTGACGATTCCACGAATTCCCTCTCCCGCTCGCGGGAGGGGGTGGCCCGACGTAAGCCGGGTCGGGTGAGGGCGCTTCGAAAGTCCTCACCGTCGCGCATTCGCGCGACGCCTTCTCTCGCGAGCGGGAGAAGGAAAAAGCCGTGGCGGGCGCGCCCCTGTCGCCAGGGGGATCACGCGTCGGACCACGAACTGCAACCGGCGGCTCGGGACGCGGAAGCGTGTCCGGCCGCTCAATGTTGGAGATGAGACATGGCGAAGAAAATCGCCGGCTACATCAAGCTGCAAGTGCCGGCGGGCGCGGCCAATCCGTCGCCGCCGATCGGTCCCGCGCTCGGTCAGCGCGGCCTCAACATCATGGAATTCTGCAAGGCCTTCAACGCCAAGACGGCGCAGATGGAGAAGGGGACGCCCATCCCCGTCATCATCACGGCCTTTCAGGATCGCTCCTTCACCTTCGAGCTGAAGCAGCCGCCGGTCTCCTACTTCCTGAAGCAGGCAGCGGGCGTCAAATCGGGCTCGAAGACGACTGGACGCGGTTTCGTCGGCCAGGTCACACGGGCGCAGATTCGCGAGATCGCCGCGAAGAAGCTGCAGGACCTCAACACGACGTCGATCGAGTCGGCCGCGTCGATGATCGAGGGCTCCGCCCGTTCCATCGGCCTCGAAGTGGTGGGGTGAGATCATGGCCCATATCGGAAAACGCATCGCCAAGGCGCGCCAGGCCGTCGAGCGCACCAAGCTCTACCCGGTCGACGAGGCGATCAAGCTGGTTCGCGCCAACGCCACCGCCAAATTCGACGAGTCCATCGAGATCGCGATGAATCTCGGCGTCGACCCCAAGCATGCGGATCAGATGGTGCGCGGCGTCGTCAACCTGCCGAATGGCACCGGCCGCACGCTGCGCGTCGCGGTCTTCGCCCGCGGCCCCAAGGCCGATGAGGCCAAGGCCGCCGGCGCGGATATCGTCGGCGCCGAGGATCTCGTCACCATCGTCCAGGGCGGCACGATCGAGTTCGATCGCTGCATCGCCACCCCGGAGCTGATGCCGCTCGTCGGCCGCCTCGGCAAGGTGCTCGGCCCGCGCGGCCTGATGCCGAACCCCAAGGTCGGCACGGTGACGATGGACGTCGCCGGCGCGGTGAAGGCCTCCAAGGGCGGCGCCGTCGAGTTCCGCGTCGAGAAGGCCGGCATCGTGCAGGGTACGGTGGGCAAGACCTCCTTCGAGGAGGGCAAGCTCGCCGAGAATATCCGCGCCTTTGTGGATGCGGTGGCCAAGGCCAAGCCCGCCGGCTCCAAGGGCACCTATATCCAGCGCGTGGCGCTCAGCTCCACCCAGGGGCCTGGCGTCAAGGTGGATGTGGCGACGCTCGGCGCGACGCAGGCGTGATGCGAGGCGGCGGCCCCAGGGCCGCCGTTTTCTCCCCGGCGGGGCGGGGCGCGGCCCCTCTCTCCGGCGAGAGATTAACGATGTTTTTGCGCCTTTCCATTAATCAATTGTTAACTGTGAATTCCATGCTAAGCTCAGTGCAGCTTCCGTTATTGCTCGAGGTCGTGAAGACCGGCGGGCGCGTTTCGGAAAATTTGCGTAGATCGCCGATTTTTAAGAAAGTCGTGTGGATGTTCACTGAGCAAAGCGCAGGACGCAACGCCGGCTATCGCCTGAATTCTGGCGACGAAGGCGCTTTCCATCTCATCTCCGACCGCATGTGCAAGGCCCTCGGCCATACGCTGATCGCCCTCATCGTCGCTGGCGGCTTCGTCAAGCTGGCCTATGTCGAGGCCGGCGAGGCGGTGAGGCGCGGCCGCCGCGGAGCGCGAGCCTGAGCGCAGCACGCAGGCGGGCCGAGCGGTCGCCTTCGGCCGCGCCGGGGCGCAGCGAAGATTCCACTTGGCAAGAGCGTTGGCCGTCGTTAAATAAGGCCCCTCGGGGTCGGCCAGCGTTCGCGACCCCATTTTCAGATATCAGCTTCCGTCGAGCTCGATTCCCGATACGGGGACAGGGCGAGACGGTGGATAGGCCGGCGGACCCGGGGGAGATTCCTCGCGTCCCGTCCGGCCATGTCCTGTCCGAGACTGCCGGCGCCTGTCCGAGGCTCACCCCGAGGACGGCTCAATCGGCTCGCTGGACGGCGGAGCCCTCCGCCCCCGACGAGCGGCCTGCATAGACGGGGAAGACCGGAATTGTAGGGCCGGCGCGGCGCTTTTCAAAGCTCGCGCGCGGTCTTTCGAATTTGGTTGGCGCCCCTCTGATCCGAGGCGAGGCCGTTTCGGCCCTCAGCCGAGGGGACAGGATCTACGGCGCCGTCGCGCCCGCCGCTCCCGCGGCGATGCGACGGCTCATCGCAACGGCGGGGCTCGTCCCCGCTCGAGGAGAGAGCAACCGTGGACAGAGCGGAGAAAAAGCAAGCCGTCGCGGCGCTGAACGAGGTCTTTGCGAAGACCCCGGTCGTCGTCGTGGCGCATTACTCCGGCCTGACCGTCGCCCAGATGCAGAAGCTGCGCAAGCAGGCTCGTGAATCTGGCGCTTCCGTTCAGGTCGCCAAGAACCGCCTCGCCAAAATCGCTCTCGACGGCACGAGCGTCGCCTCCATCGGCCCCCTTCTGAAGGGGCCGACCCTGATCGCCTATTCGGACGATCCGGTGGCGGCGCCCAAGGTGGCCGCGGCCTTCGCCAAGGATCACGACAAATTCGTCATCCTCGGCGGCGCGCTCGGCGCCCAAGCCCTCGACCCCGACGGTGTGAAGTCGCTCGCGACTCTCCCGTCGCTCGACGAACTGCGCGCAAAGCTCGTGGGCCTCATCCAGGCTCCGGCGACCAAGATCGCGCAGCTCACGACCGCTCCGGCCGCAAAGCTGGCGCGCGTGGTCCAGGCCTATGCCGACAAAGACGCGAACGCGGCCTGATAGGCGGCGCATATCCAACCAAGCAGAACCGAATTCGAAGGACTGAAGCAAGATGGCTAATCTCGAAAAGATCGTCGAAGACCTGTCGAGCCTGACCGTGCTCGAGGCCGCCGAGCTGGCGAAGCTCCTCGAGGAGAAGTGGGGCGTTTCGGCCGCCGCGGCCGTCGCCGTCGCCGCCGCTCCGGGCGCGGCCGCCGCCGCGGCTCCGGTCGAGGAGAAGACCGAGTTCAACGTCATTCTGGCCGCCGCCGGCGACAAGAAGATCGAGGTCATCAAGGAGGTCCGCGCGATCACCGGCCTCGGCCTCAAGGAGGCCAAGGACCTGGTCGAGGGCGCTCCCAAGCCGGTCAAGGAAGGCGCTTCCAAGGACGAGGCCGAGAAGATCAAGGCCGCCCTCGAGAAGGTCGGCGCCAAGGTCGAGCTCAAGTAAGACGAAAATCGCCCTCTCCCGCTTCATGGCGGGAGAGGGTTTTCGGCACGGATGACCAGGAGCGAATGGCGAATAGCGAATAGCGAATAGACAGGATCCTCTATTCGCTATTCGCAACTCGCTATTCGCTTTCAATAAGAGGATCGAGAGGCGACATGGCTCAGACTTCGGCGCAAACTTTCTCCGGTCGCAAGCGTGTCCGCAAATTCTTCGGCCATATCCGCGAAGCCGCGGAAATGCCCAATCTGATCGAAGTTCAGAAAGCTTCCTACGACCAGTTCCTGCTCGTCGACGAGCCTGCGGGCGGGCGTCCCGACGAGGGTCTGCAGTCGGTCTTCAAATCCGTTTTCCCGATCTCCGATTTCTCGCAGGTCGCTTTGCTCGAATTCGTCCGCTACGAGTTCGAGCCGCCGAAATACGACGTCGACGAGTGCCGCCAGCGCGGCATGACCTTCGCCGCGCCGCTGAAGGTGACGCTACGCCTCATCGTGTTCGATGTCGATCCTGACACGCAGGCGAAATCCGTCAAGGACATCAAGGAGCAGGACGTCTATATGGGCGACATGCCCTTCATGACGGCGAACGGCACCTTCATCGTCAATGGCACGGAGCGCGTCATCGTCTCGCAGATGCACCGCTCGCCGGGCGTCTTCTTCGACCATGACAAGGGCAAGAGCCATTCCTCCGGCAAGCTCCTGTTCGCCGCGCGCATCATTCCCTATCGCGGCTCCTGGCTCGACATAGAGTTCGACGCCAAGGACGTCGTCTATGCGCGCATCGATCGTCGCCGAAAGATTCCGGCGTCATCGCTGCTGTTCGCGCTCGGCATGGACGGCGAGGAGATTCTCTCCACCTTCTACAACACCATCACCTTCAAGGCCTCCGGCGACAGCTGGCGCCAGCCCTTCGACCCGGAGCGGCTGAAGGGGCTGAAGGCCGTCAACGACATCGTCGACGCCGACACCGGCGAGGTGATCGTCGAGGCGGGCAAGAAGCTCACCGCGCGCGCCGCGCGCCAGCTCGCCGAGAAGGGCGTGAAGGCGATCAAGATCCAGTCCGAGGATCTCTACGGCCAGTTCCTCGCCCAGGATCTCTATGATCCGTCGACGGGCGAGATCTTCGCCGAGGCCGGCGACGAGATCACGGTGAAGTCGCTGCCGCTGCTGGTCGAGAAGGGCTTCGACGAGCTGCCGGTGCTCGATATCGACCATATCAACATCGGTCCCTACATCCGCAACACGCTGGCGGTCGACAAGAACTCCTCGCGTGAGGAAGCGCTGTTCGACATCTACCGCGTCATGCGTCCGGGCGAGCCGCCGACGATGGATACGGCGGAGGCGATGTTCTATTCGCTGTTCTTCGATCCCGAGCGCTACGACCTCTCGGCCGTCGGCCGCGTGAAGATGAACATGCGCCTCGACCTCGACGCGCCCGACACGATGCGCGTTCTCCGCAAGGAGGACATCGTCGCCGTCGTGCGCGCGCTCGTCGATTTGCGCGACGGCCGCGGCGAGATCGACGATATCGACCATCTCGGCAATCGCCGCGTGCGCAGCGTCGGCGAGCTGATGGAGAACCAGTATCGTCTCGGCCTCCTGCGCATGGAGCGCGCGATCAAGGAGCGCATGTCCTCGGTCGACATCGACACGGTGATGCCGCAGGACCTCATCAACGCCAAGCCGGCGGCGGCGGCTGTGCGCGAGTTCTTCGGCTCGTCGCAGCTCTCGCAATTCATGGACCAGACCAATCCGCTGTCGGAGATCACCCATAAGCGCCGCCTCTCGGCGCTGGGACCGGGCGGTCTGACGCGCGAGCGCGCCGGCTTCGAGGTGCGCGACGTGCATCCGACGCATTACGGCCGCATCTGCCCGATCGAGACGCCGGAAGGTCCGAACATCGGCCTCATCAACTCGCTCGCGACCTTCGCGCGCGTGAACAAATACGGCTTCATCGAAGGTCCCTACCGCCGCGTGCGCGACGGCAAGGTGACGAGCGAGGTCGCCTATCTCTCCGCCATGGAGGAGCAGAAATACCACGTCGCCCAGGCCAATGCGCCGATCGACGCAGAGGGCAATCTGCTCGAGGATCTGGTGCTGTGCCGTCACGCCGGCGATGTGGTGCTCGTCCCGCGCGAGCGCGTCGACGCCATGGACGTGTCGCCCAAGCAGCTCGTCTCGGTCGCCGCGGCGCTCATTCCCTTCTTGGAGAATGACGACGCCAACCGCGCGCTGATGGGCTCCAACATGCAGCGTCAGGCCGTGCCGCTGGTGAAGGCCGACGCGCCGCTGGTCGGCACCGGCATGGAGCCGGTGGTCGCCGCCGACTCCGGCGCCGCCATCGCCTCGCGCCGCGCCGGCGTCGTCGACCAGATCGACGCGACGCGTATCGTCGTCCGCGCGACGGAAGAGCAGGACCCGACCAAGCCGGGCGTCGACATCTATCGTCTGATGAAGTTCCAGCGCTCGAACCAGTCGACCTGCATCAATCAGAAGCCGCTGGTGAAGGTCGGCGACTATGTGAAGAAGGGCGACATCATCGCCGACGGTCCCTCGACCGATCTCGGCGATCTGGCGCTCGGCCGCAATGTGCTCGTCGCCTTCATGCCGTGGAACGGCTACAACTTCGAGGACTCGATCCTTCTCAACGAGCGCATCGTCAAGGACGACGTCTTCACCTCGATCCATATCGACGAATTCGAGGTGATGGCGCGCGACACCAAGCTCGGCCCGGAGGAGATCACGCGCGATATTCCCAACGTCTCGGAAGAGACGCTGAAGAATCTCGACGAGGCCGGCATCGTCTATATCGGCGCGGAAGTGCAGGCGGGCGACATTCTCGTCGGCAAGATCACGCCCAAGGGCGAGAGCCCGATGACGCCGGAGGAGAAGCTGCTCCGCGCCATCTTCGGCGAGAAGGCGTCCGACGTTCGCGACACGTCTCTGCGCGTGCCGCCGGGCGTGCAGGGTACGATCGTCGAGGTGCGCGTGTTCAACCGCCACGGCGTCGAGAAGGACGAGCGCGCCCAGGCGATCGAGCGTGAGGAGATCGAGCGTCTCGCCAAGGACCGCGACGACGAGCTCGCCATTCTCGACCGCAACACCTACGCCCGTCTCTTCGAGATGCTGGTCGGCAAGGTCGCGATCGCCGGGCCGAAGACCTTCAAGAAGGACCAGCCGCTCAACCAGGCGATCCTCGACGAATATCCCCGCTCGCAGTGGTGGACCTTCGTCGTCGAGGACGACAATCTGATGAGCGGCATCGAGGCCGTGCGCAAGCAATATGACGAGTCGAAGAAGGGTCTCGAGAACCGCTTCCTCGACAAGGTCGAGAAGCTGCAGCGCGGCGACGAGCTGCCGCCCGGCGTGATGAAGATGGTCAAGGTCTTCGTCGCGGTGAAGCGCAAGATCCAGCCCGGCGACAAAATGGCCGGACGCCACGGCAATAAGGGCGTGGTCTCGCGCATCGTGCCGCAGGAGGACATGCCCTTCCTCGAGGATGGTCAGCCGGTCGATATCGTGCTGAACCCGCTCGGCGTGCCGAGCCGCATGAATGTCGGGCAGATTCTCGAGACGCATCTCGGCTGGGCCTGCGCCGGCCTCGGCAAGCAGGTGGGCGCCGCCGTCGACGCCTATATGCGCAGCAAGGATACGAAGCCGCTTCGGGAGAAGCTCTCCGACATCTATGGGCCGAACGAGTCGCTCGAGGGACTCGACGACACGACGGTGGTGGAGGTCGGCAAGAATCTGCGCCGCGGCGTGCCGATCGCGACGCCGGTCTTCGACGGCGCGCGCGAGAAGGACATCGTCGAGATGCTGACGCGGGCGGGGCTCTCCTCCTCTGGTCAGGTGACGCTCTTCGACGGCCGCTCGGGCGAGGCCTTCGATCGCAAGGTGACGGTCGGCTACATCTATATGCTGAAGCTGCATCATCTCGTCGACGACAAGATCCATGCGCGCTCGATCGGCCCCTATTCGCTGGTCACGCAGCAGCCGCTGGGCGGCAAGGCCCAGTTCGGCGGACAGCGTTTCGGCGAGATGGAGGTGTGGGCGCTCGAGGCCTATGGCGCAGCCTATACGCTGCAGGAGATGCTGACGGTGAAGTCCGATGACGTCGCCGGCCGCACCAAGGTCTATGAGTCGATCGTGCGCGGCGACGACACTTTCGAGTCGGGCATTCCCGAGAGCTTCAACGTGCTCATCAAGGAAATGCGCTCGCTGGCGCTCAACGTCGAGCTCACCTCCGCCGAGCCCGAGGAGGGCGAGGAGCCGCCGCCTGGCGAGACGACGGCCGAGGCGGCCGAATAAGGCCGCCGCTCTTCCTTCTCCCGCAGGGCGGGAGAAGGTGGCCCCGCGAAGCGGGGTCGGATGAGGGCCGCCGCGGATCGCGCGAGCCCTTGGAACCCTCACCCGACCCGACTGACGTCGGGCCACCCTCTCCCACAAGTGGGAGAGGGGATGCGCACATAAGATTTATGGACGTAGCGGAGAGACATCGCGAGGCGAGCGCGCTTCATCCGTTCTGCGTCTCTAGGAGAAGACCATGAATCAGCAAGAGGTCATGAATCTCTTCAATCCGGTCGTCCAGCCGCAGGCGTTCGATCAGATTCAGATTTCGATCGCGAGCCCGGAGAAAATTCTCTCCTGGTCGTTCGGCGAGATCAAGAAGCCGGAGACGATCAACTACCGCACCTTCAAGCCGGAGCGCGACGGCCTGTTCTGCGCCCGCATCTTCGGCCCGATCAAGGATTACGAGTGCTTGTGCGGCAAGTACAAGCGCATGAAATACAAGGGCGTCATCTGCGAGAAATGCGGCGTCGAGGTGACGCTGGCGCGCGTGCGCCGCGACCGCATGGGCCACATCTCGCTCGCCGCCCCGGTCGCGCATATCTGGTTCTTGAAGTCGCTGCCCTCGCGCATCGGCCTTCTGCTCGACATGACGCTGAAGGACCTCGAGCGCATCCTCTATTTCGAGTCCTATATCGTCATCGATGCGGGCCTGACGCCCTTGAAGGAGCGCCAGCTCCTCACCGAGGACGAATATCTGCGCGCCCAGGACGAATATGGGCAGGATCACTTCACCGCCATGATCGGCGCCGAGGCGATCCGCAAGATCCTCGAGTCGATGGACCTCGAGGGCATCGCCGCGCGCCTGCGCCAGGAGATCGCCGAGGCGACCACCGAGCTGAAGCCCAAGAAGCTCGCCAAGCGCCTGAAGATCATCGAGGCCTTCATTCAGTCCGGCAATAAGCCGGAGTGGATGATCCTGAAGGAAGTCCCGGTCATTCCGCCGGACCTGCGCCCGCTGGTCCCGCTCGACGGCGGCCGCTTCGCGACCTCGGACCTCAATGATCTCTATCGCCGCGTCATCAACCGCAACAATCGTCTGAAGCGGCTGATCGAGCTGCGCGCGCCGGATATCATCATCCGCAACGAGAAGCGCATGCTGCAGGAGGCCGTCGACGCTCTGTTCGACAATGGCCGTCGTGGCCGCGTCATCACCGGCGCCAATAAGCGTCCGCTGAAGTCGCTCGCCGACATGCTGAAGGGCAAGCAAGGCCGCTTCCGTCAGAATCTGCTCGGCAAGCGCGTCGACTATTCCGGCCGCTCGGTCATCGTCGTGGGTCCGGAGCTCAAGCTCCATCAGTGCGGCCTGCCGAAGAAGATGGCGCTCGAGCTGTTCAAGCCCTTCATCTATTCGCGCCTCGACGCGAAGGGCCATTCGGCCACGGTGAAGCAGGCCAAGAAGCTGGTCGAAAAAGAGAAGCCGGAGGTTTGGGACATCCTCGACGAGGTGATCCGCGAGCATCCCGTGCTGCTCAATCGCGCGCCGACGCTCCATCGCCTCGGCATTCAGGCCTTCGAGCCGGTGCTGATCGAGGGCAAGGCGATCCAGCTGCATCCGCTCGTCTGCGCGGCGTTCAACGCCGATTTCGACGGCGACCAGATGGCCGTGCACGTGCCCTTGTCGCTGGAAGCGCAGCTCGAGGCGCGCGTGCTGATGATGTCGACGAACAACATCCTGCATCCGGCCAATGGTCAGCCGATCATCGTGCCGTCGCAGGACATTGTTCTCGGCCTCTATTATCTGTCGCTGGAGCGCGACGGCGAGCCCGGCCAGGGGATGATGTTCGCCGATCAGGGCGAGATCGAGCATGCGCTGGCCGCCAAGGCGATCACGCTGCAGACCAAGATCAAGGGCCGCGCCTGGACCTACAATGAGAAGGGTGAGCGCGTGTCGAAAATCTTCGACACGACGCCCGGGCGTCTGATCCTCGGCCAGCTGCTGCCGCGCAACCCCAAGATTCCCTTCGACGCAGCCAATAAGCTGATGACGAAGAAGGAAATCTCCAACATGATCGACACCGTCTACCGCAACTGCGGTCAGAAGGAGACGGTCATCTTCTGCGATCGCATCATGTCTCTCGGCTTCCGCGAGGCGTTCAAGGCGGGCATCTCCTTCGGCAAGGATGACATGGTCATTCCGGAGACGAAGGAGCGCATCATCACCGAGACGCGCGGCGCGACCAAGGAATATGAGCAGCAGTATAATGACGGCCTCATCACCCAGGGCGAGAAATACAATAAGGTCGTCGACGCCTGGATGAAGTGCTCGGAGAAGCTCGCCGAGGAGATGATGATCCGCATCTCCACCGTCCGCAAGGACGAGCATGGCCGCGATCTGCCGATCAACTCGATCTATATGATGTCCCACTCGGGCGCCCGCGGCTCGCCCGCGCAGATGAAGCAGCTCGCGGCGATGCGCGGCCTCATGACCAAGCCCTCGGGCGAGATCATCGAGACCCCGATCATCTCGAACTTCAAAGAGGGCCTCACCGTTCTCGAATACTTCAACTCCACCCACGGCTCGCGCAAGGGCCTGTCGGATACGGCGTTGAAGACCGCGAACTCGGGCTATCTCACGCGTCGTCTCGTCGACGTGGCGCAGGATTCGATCATCACCACGGTCGATTGCGGCACTGAGAAGGGCATTCGCATGCGGGCGATCATCGACGCCGGCCAGGTCGTCGCCTCGCTCACCTCGCGCATTCTCGGCCGCACCGCGGCGGAGGATCTGCGCGACCAGCAGGGCAAGGTGATCGTCCCCAATGGCGAGATGATCCAGGAGTGGCATATCGAGCCGATCAACGCCGCCGGTCTTCAGGAGGTGAAGATCCGCTCGGTGCTGACCTGCGAGTCGAAGAACGGCGTCTGCGGCAAATGCTACGGGCGCGATCTCGCCCGCGGCACGCCCGTCAACATGGGCGAGGCGGTCGGCGTCATCGCGGCGCAGTCGATCGGCGAGCCGGGCACGCAGCTCACCATGCGCACCTTCCACATCGGCGGCGCGGCGCAGCTCGCGGACCAGTCCTTCGTCGAGTCGAACTTCGAAGGCACGGTGCATATCCGCAACCGCCATGTCGCGCGCAACTCGGACGGCGATCTCATCGTCATGGCGCGTAACGTCGCGGCGGTGATCGTCGGGCCGGACGGCGTCGAGCGCGCCGTCAACCGCATCCAATATGGCGCGCGGCTGAAGGTGGACGAAGGCGACAAGATCAAGCGCGGCGA
>NZ_LUUM01000056.1:0-1060 GCF_001644125.1 Methylosinus sp. R-45379 | reverse complement strand
GGGGAGGGGCGGCTTGACGCCTGTCTGGCGCGCGCCTATCACTCTAGTCGAATGCAACCGGCAATCGACTAGGGCGGCTAGCATGGAGAAATCTATTTCCTATAACGAAACGAATAAGTCTATATTTACAGCTGGTGATGACTTCGATCGGGCGGCAACAATCGAATTTATCAAACGTGCGGATTTGGATGATCTCAGAAATCCGCTCTTTCTTGAGAATATAGTAATTCCGAATATTGGCCTGGATAGGTTTATTTCACAGCATTATCCAGAAAATATACGCAAGTATTGCGGAAAAAATTTTATGGCTTGTCAAATGCCTATCCAGCTATCTAAGTACCTAGCCTATCTTTCCGGTAAGAAGATCAATAGTTACCTAGAAATCGGTGTTGCGATGGGCGGAACATTTGTTCTTACTGTTGAATATTTGAAGCGTTTCAATGGCGAGATCGACGCGATGATCATCGACATGAACCCTCCCGGTGAGCATCTCGATTGGTACTCAGAAAACGGCGGAAGTTTTCGGTATCTAGTCGCCAACACAACAGAACCCAAGGCGGCAAACGCAGTTATGAGCAGAAAGTGGGATCTGGTGCTCATTGACGCCGATCACACAGAAGAAGGATGTTGGCGCGACTACCTCATGGCCAAAGAGTTTGCGCGACTCATCGCTTTCCATGATGTCGTCAATGACCTTACGCCTGGCGTTGCTGCTGTCTGGAAAAGATTGAAAGAGGTTTTGCCTACGTCGAGATATAGGGGAGTTTATCGAGCAATACCCGGACTTCACAAAAACTGCCGAATTCTCGAAAACAATGGGGCTCGGCGTCATTTCGCTCAGCTGAATAGGTAATCAACCCTGAGACGACTGCCGGAGTCACGCAACGCTACGTCCGAAAGCGCTGGAGACCAAAGGCTTACAAAAATGCGGACTGCAATTTTTATGAGAGGGCCTTTTCGCCCAAATCAATCGGTTCGAGGCCGGCCGGCATGCTACAATTCACGATATCTCCCCTGACGGGAAAGGCATCATAAACGACCAATTCGGGGTGCCGACGCC
>NZ_LUUM01000055.1:0-1341 GCF_001644125.1 Methylosinus sp. R-45379 | reverse complement strand
TCTGCGCGTCCGTGACCTGGTCCTCGGTCGAGACGCGGGCGTAGCCGATCAGCCGTCCCTTGATGTTCGAATCCGTCATCGGGAGGCGACTTCCGATCCGCCGCGGTCGGAGAGAAGCGACAGCAGGGCAGGGTTCGTGTAAATTTTCTCCCTGCCTGCCTCAATTTCCTGGAGGAGCCCGAGGGACACGAGGGCTTTCAGATAAACGGAAGCGGATTGGCGCTTGGCGATGCCCGCGCCGACCAGATCGGCGATTCGGCAATAGGGATTGACGAATATGATCTCGGCCAATTCGCGAGAATAGATCTTTGGCAAGTCGCGCCGAATTCGTTCGGCGGTCCCGTCGAGCAGGTTACGGATCGCCCATATTTTTGCGGTCGACCATGTCGCGGTTTCGCGTATGGCGGCGAGCATGAACAAGATCCATGGCTCCCACGCGTCGCCCGTCGTGACGGCGAGCAGTCCATCGTAGTAGGACTTTTTATTATCAATGATATAGCGGCTCAAATACAGGACGGGAATATCGAGCAGCCCTTGTTCGACGAGGAACAGCAGATTGAGAACTCGGCCCGTGCGACCATTGCCGTCTGTGAACGGATGGATCGCTTCGAACTGGTAATGCACGATGGCGAGCCGGATCAGCGGATCGACGCCGTCATCCGTGTGGATGTAGCGCTCCCAATTGGCGAGTTTGTCGCGCAGCAGTCCGGCTCCTTCGGGCGGGGTGTAGACCACTCGGCCGGTCGCCTCGTTCAGCAGCGCCGTGCCCGGGGTTGCGCGGATATCGAGGTCCACTCCTTTGATGGTCCGACATATCTCGATGGCGCTCCGCGTCGAAAGCGGGCGGTCCTTCAGACTCTCGAAGCCCTGATAAAGCGCCGTGCGATAGCGGAGCGCCTCCTTGGTCGCAGGGTCGACGCCGGTTTCCGGCCGGTTGGCGAAGCGGAAGAGCCTGTCCGTGGTCGTGACGATGTTTTCGATCTCGGAGCTTGCTTGCGCTTCGAGGAGCGGAATCGAATTGATCAGAACCGACGGGTTGGGGATTAGCTGGCCCGAGATCTTGAGTTCCGCCAGCGCCGCGCGGCCCCCGACGCAGGCCTTGAGAATGGCCTTGGTCTCGACGTCGTGGCGCGGCGGCAGAGCCGGAAGGTCATTGTAAGGGCGGGCAGGGTCGAACAACATGTCGAAGAAGCCTGTGTCGATCGACAGATTGCTCCCGACATGTCGATGAGATCGACAAATGCCGGAAACGTGTCGATGATTCGAGTTTCTATCGACATGCAAGCTCCAGCGCAATACGCAAATACATAATTGTATGTGACAACAAATCGGTCGTTTGAA
>NZ_LUUM01000054.1:0-2848 GCF_001644125.1 Methylosinus sp. R-45379 | reverse complement strand
GAGATCCGGGGCAAAGAGGCGCCGATCCGGCAGAGCGTTCGCGCCGAGCGGTCGCGGCCTCTCGTCGTCGAGCTCGAAGATTTTTTGCGCGCCCAGACAGCACGCCTCTCCGGCCGCAGCGATATGGGCAAGGCCGTCGCCTATCTTCTGAACCATTGGGTCGGGCTGACCCTGTTCCTCGACGACGGCCGCGTCGAGATGGACACCAACCTCGTCGAAAATCAGATTCGGCCGCTGACGATGCGTGAGTCATTGTGCGCCCCTTCTTCAAGTATCTGGAAACATTGGAAGCGTGTCCGCGTCAACAGCGCGACACGGGCGGCCTTTACGGGCCACCGCGGTTTTCACCGGGTCCGACGCCAAGTCGTCGGCCCGTATTTGATGCGGGGCTCCGGCGACAACCTGCACCGCAGGAAGGACACCCGTTTTGATCAGGCGCCGAATCGTATGGTGTGTGACGTCTAACAGCTTTGCCGCCTCCCTCATGGTGAGCCATTCGCCGTCCTTTTCCGCAGATCGATAGGCATGGATTCCGCGCACGCGTCGAACGGAAGCAACGCGATGCGCTGTCCAGGTTTTGCCTTGGCCTGTGGGCATGCCCATTCGATTGAGCGACGCGGCGATATGCTCGTCCGACCAGCGACCGGCCATGCTGCGCATCACCGCCAAAGCGTCCTCGGTAGTTGCGCATCCATGCTCACCAGCCCGTGGTTTACGGACACGCAGTTCGGAATGCTGACCGCCGCGCCAATGAATCGTGAGCACGACCTCGCGCGCCTCATCGTCGACGTCGACGATAATGTCGGCGATCAGTGTCCGCAGCAGTTTCTGTCGGGCGCGCATCGTAACATTCGGCGCATGCCATGCTGCCGATAAGTTGTCTGCGAGGTTCGAGAATGCGCTCGGGTCGACCTCGATGTTTGACGTCCGTTCCGCGGGCTGGCGTATTTCCAGGTCCCGGACACGCCGCAGCGCCGTCTCCCAGTTTTTTTCTAACTGCGCAGCGATCATACGATTGTCAGGATCACAGGCGGCGTAACGACGCTCGGCCAGACTCGCCTCATAACGAGCCTGCTGCATTTCCATGTCGAGGATGCGTTGCTGGTCTTCCTGTTGTTCCCGGTGCATCCGCTCCGCCTCAAACGCCGCTTCGATCGCCATTGGCTCCACCGCCAGCAACAACTCTCGGGAGACAGCCGCGTCGACCCGCGGGCCGCCAAAGGTCATGCACCGTGGCAGCCCCATCATAAGGTTTGGCTTGTCGCAGCGATACACCGGCCGGCTCTGAGGATTGCCCGTATACGCGACGCTCAGTCGTCGTCCGCACCGCCGGCAAGTCATCACGCCCGACAGAAGCGCCTTGCCGCCCCGGCCGGACTTCACGCCTCCGGCACTGCCATAATTGTTGAGAGCGAGCTGCTTCTGGTTGCGCTCATATTCCGCCCAGTCGATATAGCCTTCGTGATGATCCTTGATCATCACCTCCCATGTCCCGATCGGCTTGCCATGGCCGTAGCTTCGCCGCGCCCTTCCGTCGACAATGGAGGTGCGTTTCTCACTTTTCCCGTAAACGTAAACCCCTGCGTAGAAGGGATTCTTGAGAACGGCGATCACGTTACGGTAGCGGATCGGCGTCCAGTCGAAGCTCGTCATGCGGCCCTCGTCAGAGGGGCGTGGGAAGTGGATTTGATCGGCTTTCATCGAGAGCAGCACCTGGCGCGCGCTCCCGAGTTTTTGAAAGCGGACGAAGATGACGCGAATAACCTCCTGGAGGCGCTGATCTGGATCAAGGCCGAGCCCGGCTTCCCGGTGCCAGATGTAGCCGAAGGGAACCGACAAGCGCAGCTCGCCCCGGCCGGCCTTGGACCGGGCGGCGTCCAACATCCGGGTGCGTAGCACGCCGAGTTCGAACTCGCTGATGCTGCCTTTCATGCCAAGAAGAAGGCGATCATTGGGGCGACACGGGTTATAGACCCCCTCGCCATCAATGACGCGGGCTTCGACGAGCCCACACAATTCAAGCAGGTGATGCCAATCGCGGCCGTTTCGCGCGAGCCTGGACGCATCGAAGCACAAAACAGCGCCGACCTTCCCGGCGCACAGCCACGCCACCAAGCGGTCGAAGCCGGGGCGCGCCACCGTTCCGCTCGCCGACCGGCCGAGATCGTCGTCGATGATTTCAACATCCACGAAACCGTGTTGGCGGGCGACATCGACCAGATCATATTGACGCCGTTTGCCCTCCAGATTGGTCATCACCTGGGATTGCGTTGACTGGCGTACGTAGACGACAGCCTTCCTCTTGAGGATGACCGCCGGAATGATTTCAGCGCTTGTCATCGTCAAGCTCCTCGACGCTGAGGCCGGCTGCCTGCATCAGGATCTGAGCCAACGCCAAAATGATCTCGTCCCGCTCCGCCGAGCCGAGCCTTTCCAGCCTGGTGTTGTCGAATAACAGGGTCAACTGCCGAGCCGGCTCCACTGCCGGCGCTTTGGGAGACTGCATTGCCTTCCTCCGGAACGATCGCAATATCGCTCCGGCACTGTGCGGGATTGATCGCACCTATCAACACTCGCTCCAACTCGACGAGGGCGGCCACATCGACACGCGGGCCGCCAAGCGTCATTCCGGCGCAGATGGCGGGATCAAGCATCCAGCCTGCCATCGAGACCACAACGCCGGCAGGCCCCAGCACTTTGAGAAATTGCCCAGTTGCTCGCTGCTCCACCCGACGTACAGCAACCTTGCTGCCAAAATACGGATGCCACCGGTAATGGACTTCCAACTCCTGCCCGACATGGGCAGAATGAACGGGTGATGGCTCTCAGTCGCAAAAACGCTCTCTTC
>NZ_LUUM01000053.1:0-2287 GCF_001644125.1 Methylosinus sp. R-45379 | reverse complement strand
CGCCGTCGGGAAGGGGGAAACTCGCGCCATGAGCCGTCCTTCGACAGGGGCGTCCGTAGGGTCTGCTTTACTGGGGATTCGCGGACATCTTCGCGACTTTCATGAGAGCGACATTGCGTCCGACCAATTGAGCGCCTCGCGGCGACCCGGAACCATCGATGAATTTTCGAGCGCCCGGCTCACGTTTCGGCGACGATTTTTCCGATGTCGCGGATATCATATCCGCCAATGTTCTCGAATTCGTTCCTGAACCTATCGGAGCGCAGGATTTTCAACATTGTCGCTATTTCGGCTGTCTCGAGCTGCTCCTTCTTGATGACAATGTCGTAGCGCTCCTTCTTGAGCGGAACGAAATCGACATTCTCGACCTGTCGGGCAATTTTCTCGTTGCCGACAGCAACATCCGCGTCGCCTCTCCCCACCGCGCTCGCCACAGTGAGATGCGACTGGTTCTCATTGTCGTAACCCTTGATTCTGCTGCCGTATAGCTCCAGTAGGCCGAGGTTTTCGTCGAGCAGCACGCGTGAGCCGGCGCCCTTCTCGCGATTGATCATCGTGATGTCGTCTCGCGCGAGATCGCGCCACGAGCGGATGCCTTTCGGATTGCCCTTGGCGACGTAAAAGCCTTGCATGCGGTAGGTGACATTCACGATCAGGCAACGGACTCCGGGCACGAGCGCTCTGACATAGGGCGCGTTGTAGTCGTCGGTCGAACTATCCCAAAGATGTGCGGTCGCGGCGCCCACCTTATCCAAATAGAGGGAGACGAGGCTGTCATAGCTGCCGATGTAGGCCCGCAACGCCATCACGCCATGCATGCGCATGAAGTTCGATAGAATGTCGAGTATCAGATCCTGGCCGCAGATGACGAAACCATTCGCGCTTCGGCGTTCCGGCGACAAATCGAAATAACGGTCCTCGTCGAGCGCCGACGGACCATTGCGTATCGCAGCGCGCGCGGTCTTGCCGGACCGTTCGACGTATTCCCGCACATGAGCCTCGGTGAATCGGATCTTCCGACCGACCTTGTAATGGCCGATGTCGCCGTTCTTGATCAGGCCATATACGCCACTCTTGCTGACATGCAGCATCTCGGCGACGTCCTCGGCGGTCAGGGCGCGACGTTCGTCTGGCAGCACGGCCTATATCCATATCGGTAGCATTTCGTATCTTTTCGCATATTTCTGATGCGGCGTCACCTCGTTTCAATCCCTTCATATTTACATTGATGCTTTTCCATTGCATTTGAAGCCGCGTTTCCGAGGCTAGCGAACCACTATCTTCGATTTCGGCTGATTTCGTACTGTTTCGGGTATCGCGTCGTGCGTCGCGATCCGAAACCCATCGGAGGTCCGATATGCCCGTTCCGTCAGAGTCCGCGTCGTCATCCACTGTGGGCGAGAACGGTGGAACCAATCGGCTCATGACGAAGCCCAGGCAGGCTTTCGCTTTCGTCGGCGGCGCAGCGATCGGCGCGCTCGGCGGGCTGATAGGTCTCGGCGGCGCGGAATTTCGACTGCCGCTGCTCATCGGGCCGTTTCGATTTCGCGCCCTCGAGGCGGTCATCCTCAACAAGGCGATGAGCCTCATCGTCGTCGCGACCGCTCTGCCGTTTCGCGCCGCGTCCATCCCCTTTGCAGCTGTCGCCTCCAATTGGCCGATCATTCTCAATTTGCTCGCAGGCAGCTTGGTGGGCGCGTGGCTCGGAGCAGGATGGGCGTCGAAGCTGAGCTCCCGTAACTTGTATCGGATCCTCGCCGTGCTTCTGGTGCTGATCGCCGGAGCGCTGGCTTTCGGACATGGCGCGACGACGGCGTCCGCGCACGTTTCGGGACCGTTGCTGATCGTCGCCGGCGTGGTCGCGGGCTTCGGCATCGGGATCGTCGCCTCGCTTATGGGAGTCGCGGGAGGCGAGCTGTTGATTCCGACTCTGGTGCTGCTCTTCGACGCCGACATCAAGCTCGCCGGCAGCCTCTCGCTCGCCGTGAGTCTGCCGACCATGATCGTCGGCTTCACTCGTTACAGCCGCGACAGCGCCTTTGGCGTCGTGACCCGCAACAAGACGTTCGTCCTCATCATGGCGTTGGGCTCGATCGCGGGAACCTTCATAGGCGGACGTCTTCTCGGGATCGTGTCGGATCAGCTCTTGATCCCGGCTCTCTCCTTGATTCTCGTGGCATCGTCGGTGAAGGTCTGGCGCCACGAATAAATCGGCGGGAGTACCCGCTCTTCCTCAAACGACGACCTCGTTTTGCCTGGACACGGGAATGTATGGCGCGGCAATCTG
>NZ_LUUM01000052.1:0-1140 GCF_001644125.1 Methylosinus sp. R-45379 | reverse complement strand
TCCTCTTCGTCGTGCTGTTTCATTTCTGGCGCGGATTGCCGACCGGCGGATATGTCGGCGTCGACATTTTCTTCGTGCTCAGCGGCTATCTCATCACCAGCCTGATGATCGGCGAGCTCGAGGCAGGCGCTTTCCAATTCGGCGCCTTTTTCCTGCGGCGCACGATCCGTCTCGCGCCGGCGCTCTGGGTAATGGTGGCGGGAACATCGCTCGTCGTCATGGCTCTCTCGCTCGATCCGCAGCGGGAGCTGCCGGGCGACATCGCCTTCGTCCTCACCTACACATCCAATTGGAAGCGCGCCTTCATCGAACGCTTCGGCGACTCCCGCTATTTCTGTCACACATGGTCGCTGGGGATCGAAGAGCAATTCTATCTGAGCTGGCCATTTCTGCTCGTCGCGGGCTTCTCGCGCTTGTCACGCCCGAATCTGCTGAAGGCGATCCTCGCCGCCATCGCCATCGTGACGCTGTGGCGCTGGCTCATTCTCGCCGATGGCGCGACGACGTTTCGCATCTATCACGGCTTCGACACGCGCATCGACGAGCTGCTCTTCGGCTGCGCGCTCGCCGTGGCGCTGTCGATGCCGAGCTATCGCGCCATTGTCGTCGATTGGCTGAAGGCGCAGCCCGCGCTCTCCGCGACTCTGCTCGCCGCACTGCCGATTCTCGGCGCCTATATGGATTCGGAAGGCGTCGCCCTGCCCATCTTCGGCTACACGCTGCTCGCTCTTTTTTCCGCGCTCGTCATCGTCGATTGCCGCTTCAATCCGGCCTCGCTCGCGGCCCGCATTCTCTCGAAACAGCCGATGGTGTTTCTCGGCTCCATCTCCTATGGCGTCTATCTCTGGCATTTGCCGATCCTCGCGCTCTTCATCGCGAGCGGCGCCGGCTCCGGCCTCGCGCAAAAGGGGCTCGCCTTCCTCCTCACGCTCGCGATGGCCTCGGCGAGCCATTACGGCCTCGAGCGGCCGCTGCTGCGCTGGAGCGGGGCGAGGCGCGCCAAAGCCGCGACGCCGCGCTTGCAACCCGCGCCTGGCGCGCTCGCCTGAACGCTGGACTTCGCCCCGCGCCGGCCGCAGAGTCCCGCCATGCGACAGGCGCTCCATCACTTCCATGTCGAAACCCGCGGCAAGGGCTTTT
>NZ_LUUM01000051.1:0-1601 GCF_001644125.1 Methylosinus sp. R-45379 | reverse complement strand
GAGGGTGAGGGAGGGGGCCGCCGCCGAGCGCCCCACAGGGCATGATCCCCTTGGCCTCGAGCCGCGCGCGCAGAAACGCCATTGGATGCGCCTTCAGCGACAGCGACAGAAAGCGATAATCCTCCACTACCTCCGCCCCGAGCGGCATGGGCGGGAGGTTCGCGTCCTCCTCCTGCGGCGCGAAGGAGAGCGCGCGCAACAGCGGGAGATCGTCCTTGTCGCCGGCGCGATTGAGCGCCTGCACGGCCCAGAGCGCGTCGCGTCGCGGCAGGCCGAGCGAGGCGAAGGCGCCGGCCTCCGCCAAGCGCTCGAGCGTCGATGGCTCGAGCCCGCCGCGCAGCCATAGATTGCGCACGGAATCATAGCCCGCGCCGCGCTTCGCCACGAGGCGCTTCATGTCCGCTTCGCGCAGGCCGACGATCTGGCGGAAGCCGAGCCGCACATCATGCGTCGCGCGAATGTCGCCGGCCATGGAGGCGTGGCGCGAATGCAGCGGCGTCGCCTGCGCGCGCGTCTCCAGCGTGCAATCCCAATCGGAGGCGTTCACATCGACCTCATGGATGCCGACGCCATGTTCCTGCGCGTCGCGCACGATCTGCGCCGGGGCGTAGAAGCCCATGGGCTGCGCGTTCAACAAGGCGCAGCAGAACACGTCCGGGTAGCGGCATTTGAGCCAGGCGGAGGCATAGACGAGCAGGGCGAAAGACGCCGCGTGACTCTCGGGGAAACCATAGGAGCCGAAGCCTTCGATCTGCCCCCAGCAGCGCTCGGCGAATTCGCGGCTATAGCCGCGCGCCTCCATGCCGGCGAGCATTTTGGCGCGGAAGGTTCCGATCGTGCCGACGCGCTTGAACGTCGCCATGGCGCGGCGCAGCCGGTCCGCCTCGTCTGGCGTGAAGCCGCCGGCGACGATGGCGATGCGCATCGCCTGCTCCTGAAACAAAGGCACGCCGAGCGTCTTGCGCAGCACCTGCTCGAGCTCTTTCGAGGGAAAGGACACCTTCTCCTTGCCGATACGACGGCGGAGGTATGGGTGAACCATATCGCCCTGAATGGGGCCGGGCCGCACGATCGCCACCTCTATGACGAGATCGTAGAACTCCCGCGGCCGCAGCCGCGGCAGCATGGACATTTGCGCGCGGCTCTCGATCTGGAACACGCCGATCGTATCGGCGCGCGAGATCATGTCATAGACGCTTTCCTCTTCCGCCGGGATCGACGAGAGACGATGCACGACGCCATAGCGCTCGGCCAGCAGGGCGAGGCCCTTGCGCAGGCAGGTGAGCATGCCCAGCGCCAGCACATCGATCTTCAATATGCGCAGCGCGTCGAGATCGTCCTTGTCCCATTCGATCGTCGTGCGGCCTTCCATGGCGGCGGGGGCGAGCGGGACGATCTCGTCCAGCCGATCGCGCGTGATGACGAAGCCGCCCGTATGCTGCGAGAGATGGCGCGGAAAGCTGGTCAGCTCGCGCGTCAGCTCCAGCGCCTTGGCGAGGCGCGGCTCGCGCTCACCCTCCCCTTTAAGGGGAGGGTCGGCCGGCGATAGCCGGACGGGGTGGGGTTCAACGGCAAAGACTCGGGGTTTCACCCCCTCCCGA
>NZ_LUUM01000050.1:0-1337 GCF_001644125.1 Methylosinus sp. R-45379 | reverse complement strand
TGGGACGCCGATGCGTTGCGCGACATCGTGCGCGACTATGCACTGGAGACGTTGGCCGACGACGATGCGGTCTTTGTCGTCGATGAGACGGGCTTTCTGAAGCAGGGTAAGGCATCCTGCGGCGTCTCACGGCAATACACGGGCTCGGCGGGAAAGATCACGAACTGCCAGATCGGCGTTTTCGCTTGCTATGTGTCGCATCGCGGCCATGCCCTCATCGACCGCGAGCTCTATCTGCCCAAGAGCTGGACGGGCGACAAAGAACGTATGAGGAAGGCGCATGTCCCGCAGGAATTGAGCGACAGCGCCAATGGCGGCTTCGCCACCAAGCCGGCGTTGGCGCTCGCCATGATCGAGCGCGTGATCGCGGGGAATGTTCCGTTCTCCTTCGTCGCCGCCGACACGGTCTACGGCGTCGGTGACATAGAGATGGCGCTGCGGCGAGGTGGTAAAGGCTATGTGCTGGGTGTGAAGTCCAACGACACGTTCTACTACTGGGGCAGTCCCAACACCGTCGCGGCACGGCAAAAGAAATCGCCGACTGCTTGCCGCTGTCCGCTTGGAAGCGTCTTTCGGCCGGCGCTGGAACGAAAGGCGAGCGGCTGCATGATTGGGCTTATCTCGAGCTCGCCGATCTCGAGGGCGGCGAATACAATGAGGCGCAGGGCGGCCAGGTCTGGACACGCGGACTGCTGATCCGTCGCAAGATCGTCGACGGCGATCTCGCCTTCTTCACGACGTGGGCGCCGCGTGGAACGACGATCGAAGCGCTGTCGAAAATCGAAGGCCATCGTTGGGCGATCGAGGACAGTTTCGAAACCGCCAAAAACGAGCTGGGCCTGGATCACAACGAAACGCGTTCATGGCATGGATGGCGACGTCATGTCTCGCTCGTCATGCTGGCCCTCGCCATGAGGGCGACGATACGTGTTCACGCCAATGGATCGGCGACGCCGTCCCCCAAAAAGATCCGGCGTGCAATGACGACAAAAACTGCGCGGCCTCGATCGACGGCGAACTGATCCGCTGGTCGATGCAGGAAATCCGACGCATCGCCACGCGTCTCGCACGAAAACGCATTCGTCCCGAGTTTGTCATCGCATGGTCGTTTGGCGACGAGCGCACCAAGCCGAAGCAAGTCGAGCCCATCTGAAAAAGCAACTGTAATGCTAGGCATGTGTGTCGATGCCAACACTTCGGCTGTTCTCGAACGCCTCTTTCCCCTTCGCAGTCCAGAGCGCCAACGCCTTCTCGCGCTCGTCGCTTCGGAGCTTGTCGGCCATCCAGAGCACCGCGCCATCATCTACGGCGCGCTGCTCTGGATGGCCGACAAGCTC
>NZ_LUUM01000049.1:0-3633 GCF_001644125.1 Methylosinus sp. R-45379 | reverse complement strand
GAATGGAACAGATGAAAGATCGACACCTCAATATGACCGCGGCGCGCCCCCTCACTCTGTCCGTTGAGGTGGTCGCGTGATGACTGACGAACAAGGCGCTTCGAACCGGCTCATATTCCTGGACACCCTACGGTCCCTAGGCGTCCCCGAACAGTCCGCCCGCGGGGCTCTCGGCTCCATCGCCTGGGAGAGTGGTCACAACCTCAAGAACGCTTCGACCAACGCAGGGGACGGCTCTGACGGCTCCGACAGTATCGGCTGGGGGCAGTGGAACTCCACCCGCGCTGCCAATCTCAAGGCCACTGCCGCGGCCATGAACCTGCCCTGGACCGACCCCCGCGTCCAGGCGCAGCACATCAAGAACGAACTCACAGGACCGTATAAGGGCGTCCTCAACGCTCTCCGATCGGCCGACGACATGCACCACGGCGCTGACGTCTGGACCCGTCAGTATGAGGTCCCCGCGATCAAGAACGTCGACCAGCGATACGGCCGCGCCGTTGAACTGGCGAACCTCGACGGGGTCCTCCCGAGCCGTCCCGCGGGCATTGCGCCAGTGTCGGGTCTCGGCGACGGGGTCAATCCTCAGACGATGGCGGTCCACCCCTACTCGGACCACACCGGGACGGACGACATGTGGACGCCGCCGATCGACTCCGACCCGAGCGAGCGCATGAAGAAGCGTGACGAGGACGCGGCCCGGATCGCGGCCACCCCGTTCAGCCAGACCCTCAAGGACGCCTACAGCACAGGTTCGCTGACCGGCTCGGTCCTTCGCGCGGGAGAGTTGAGCGGCTTCGAACCGGACGCGACGTATCGTATGTCGGCCGATGAACTGGCCAAGAGGACAGAGCATCTTCCCGAGTCCTATCAGGAATGGTTCGATCGGAGCGTCTCTGCGGAGCACTCGGACGCCATTCAACGGGCTGCGGAACAGCACTATGCGTCCCTGGCCCGGCTCAATGAGCAGGGGTGGAAGGGAACAGCGGCTAACACGCTGGCGATGATCCTCGACCCCACGGCTCTCGGCTTCGGTATCGCAACGGGTGGCGTTGGCAATGTCGCCTCAAAGGCCGCCCAATATGGCGCGGCAATCTGGATGAGAAGAGCGCGACAATCTGGATGAGATTTTTCGGTCGCGGTGACGAGATGATTGTCGCGGAGCGACGATAAGGCAAGCGGATTTTTGGTGACGTTCGTCTTGATTGACGCGGAGCGACAATCAGGATGATGTTTTGATTGTCGCGCGCGCCGAGGGCCGGCCTGGACCAGCGGCTTTTTTGAGCGCGGCTTTACGTCGATAGCTGTCGACGTTCATCTCGAAGATCGTCGCATGATGGACGAGCCTGTCGACCGCGGCGAGCGTCATGGCTTGGTCTGGGAAGATTTTTCCCCATTCGCCGAAGGGCTGATTTGCGGTGATGAGCAGCGAGCGTCGTTCGTATCGGGCGCTGATCAGCTCGAAGAGGACGCTCGTTTCGGCCTGATCCTTGGCGACGTAGGCGAGATCGTCGAGGACCAGCAAATGATATTTGTCGAGCTTGTCGATCGCAGCTTCGAGAGTGAGGTCGCGTCGCGCGACTTGCAGTCTCTGGACGAGATCCGTCGTTCTCGCGAAGAGAACGCGCCAGCCGTTTTCGACGAGCGCCAGGCCGAGCGCCGCCGCCAAGTGTGATTTTCCGACCCCAGGTGGACCAAAAACCAGCAAATTGGCTCCTTTTTCGAGCCAGGCGTCGCCGGCAGCGAGCGCTTGGACTTGCGCTTTCGAGATCATCGGCACTGCGTCGAAGTCGAAAGCGGCGAGCGTTTTTCCGGGCGGCAGACGCGCCTCGGCGAGATGACGGGCGAAGCGGCGCTGACCTCTGTCGGCGAGCTCCTGCTCGGCGAGCGCCGCAAGAAAGCGCGCGGCGGGCCAGCCTTCCTTGTCTGCGGTGGCGGCGAGCGCGCTCCAGACGAGCTTGATGCCGGAGAGGCGCAGCTCGGAGAGAAGAAGGTCGACGCGCGCGGCGTCGATTTTGTCGTTCGCCTTCATGCCGCCGCTCCTTCGAGAGAGGCGAGCGCGTCATAGACGGCGAGCTCGGGCAGCGCGACAATCACATTGGGCGCAGTGCCGATCTTCGGTGCGAAGCGTTCGATCAGCGTGGAAAGGTTCGGCAGACGGCAGGAGTCGAGCTCCTCCTCGATCGCGACGGCGAGCTCGGCCTCGCAGGCGCGTTCATGCGCCAGGGCGAGCAGGCCGACCATGGTTTTGCAGGCTGCTTTCTCTCCGGTCTCGGCGAGCAACGCATCGAAAGCGCGCGCATAGGCGTGGCGAGGAAAGAGCTGCTCGCGATAGACGAGATTGAGCAGCGCCATGGGCTTTCGGCGCAGAGAGTGAATGACATGCCGATAATCGACGACATGCCCATGCTTGCCGCCTGGCCCCGGTCTGCCGCGCGGCAGATCGAACAAATGCGTCGACCCCTGAAAAACTTCGAGCCGATCGTCATAGAGGCGCACGAGAAGCTTATGGCCGATCAGCCGAGACGGCACTGTGTAGAAGACTTTGCGCAAAGTGAAGGCGCTGGAGGAGGTGACCGAGACCCGCTCCTCCTCGAAGTCCGACGTCTTGCGCGGCGGCAGATCCTTCAGTTCCGCGCGTTCGAGATCGACGCGCGCGGCGTTGCGGGCGTTGCGCCGACCGACGAGCTCGTCGACGAACTTTCGCCAGGCGCCGAGATCGTCGAAGTCGCGCGAGCCGCGCAGCAGCAGCTCGTCCTCGAGCGCGGCTTTGATATGGCCGTGGGCGCTTTCGATCGAGCCGTTCTCATGGGAGACGCCTTTGTTGTTGCGGGTCGGCGTCATGCCGTAATGGGCGCAGAGTGCTTCATAGCGGCGCGTCATATCCTCCTTGGCGTCGGCGTCGAGATTGCGGAAGGCGGCGGAGAGACTGTCGCTGCGATGCTGCTGCGGCGCGCCGCCGAGCGTCCACAGGGCGTTCTGCAAGCCTTCGGCGAGGGCGACGAAGCTCTCGCCGCCGAGCACGACATGGGCGGATTCGAAGCCCGAGAATGGCAAGCGGAAGTGATAGATCCGGTGCTCGAGCGGAACGCCGGCGATGGAGACCTCGAGATCGCGCATGTCGCAAAAATCCGAGAGCCCCATGCGGCCCGGAGGATGCTCCTGCCGGAAAATCACCTCCTGCTCGGGACCATGGATGGCGCGCCAGTTCCGAATGCGCCGCTCCAGCGTGCGGCGCACGCCGGCTCCGAGTTCCGGATGCCGCCGGCGCAGCTCCTCGAGCACGCCGATCGGGCGCAGGCCGGGCGCCGCTTTCAGCATGGGGATGACCTCGTTGTCCCAAACGCTCTCCAGCGGATCGGGCCGCCGGCGGGCGCGCGGCGTCTTCTTTTGGGAGGGAAGCCGAGGGTCATGTTCCAGCCGGTAGGCGGTCGCCGGGCTGAAGCCGGCTTTCGCCGCGGCGACGGCGGCGCCGTCGGTTTTTCGAAATTGCATGAAGAGCCTCATCTGGCGGTCGGTGACATGGCGGCCGGGCAACGAATCGGTCCTCCCGAGGGGAAAACCGACCCTTCGCCCGGCCCCGCGACCGGCAGACAGGCCGTTTTTTCGGCGCGCGCGGGGGTGTCGGCGTGA
>NZ_LUUM01000048.1:0-2555 GCF_001644125.1 Methylosinus sp. R-45379 | reverse complement strand
TTCTTAGCTCGAAAGGACCAGCGAAGCAGTTTCTGTTATCGATCCGGTCCTGAACGAACCTTGCCACCGCAGTGGCCGGAGCGCTCATCTTAGCTCGTTGCGACCAATGATCGATCACTGCGCTAGTCGCGGCCCTTGCCGACCAGGGATAACGATATCCATCTACCTCCAATAAAATGAGCGGTAGAGCCTTTCCCGTCATCACGGCATCAGCGAATGCAGCAAATTTCGTCGGGGGCAATACCGCGCCGATTTCCTTTTGCAATCCGATACTGACACTCACCGCGGCGCGAAGAGACGCATCCGTCGATCGTATCGCAGCTCCGCAGGCCGTCCAGAACGCCGAGCTTGGAACCACTAGCTTGCCCGGTGCGGCGTTATCCGCATCGCCGACCAAATTTGAGTCGACACTGTTTATTATGTGGGCCTGCAGCAATAACGCTGCCTTCATGTCCATAAGCGCAGGGGCGTTCCCTTCGTAGAGGAGACGGTATGCTTCGACGAAGTCCGGTACCCGTTCGAGGCTGGCGCCATAAAATAATGGGACTTGAATCCCATCCCAGCAAAATTTGACACTGCCCCAATCTCGTTCTGGCACGTAATCTTCAAGAGACGGGAAATCGGGCAAAAGAGCGTAGAGTTCTTCGATAAACGCGACAAACTCGTCGTACGTTGAAAGTTTCCTTGCGCCGGAGTAGCTATTCTTGCTCGTCCCAGCCGCGACCACAAAAGCGAGTATATGCTTTACTTGGCAGCCGATATTTGGAAGCCAGATATCAGATATATTCAAAGAAACGCAAACATCGTCACAGTCGTATTTTATTAAGTGCTCTCTTACCGCTGAGACGGAGTTCTGGAACGCCTCATCGTAATCTCCTCGGATCGTGTCAGCTCGTTTGTTGGCAGTAATCTTCCTCCCCTTTTGCCGTTTGTAATGCTTCTGCCGTTTCTTCGAGCGCATGTGGAAATCCCGAACTGTCCAGGGACGCAGTAGCCACGAGGGATCATGTGCACACCGGATAGGGTCGACGCATAAGGAAACTCAAATTGAACATTGCCGAGGCTTCGCGCTACCCGTGGATGTGCAGCCTAAAGGGGGCCCCGCTCGAAAGCTAGCGCGTAGGCATTCGGGACGCGCCCGGCGAGGCCGGGCCTGCGCCCCGCTACCGGTTATTCCGAATTTCCGCCTTGGGTCGATTCTGTTGAAAAACCAATTTCGGGGTCCCCTTGAAAAATTCCTGCGGAAATTCGCGCGGTGGCAGGGAAAGGGGCTGGGCCCCTACCTTTCACTGCGACGATCGAACGAGTGACTCTCCTAGCCTGAATGGGATGTCGTCAAAGGCCGACTCTACAAAATTTCGCATTTCGCCTCGCTTTTTTTTGGCGTGCTCTAATTTTCGAGTTTTTCAACAGCATCGGTCAGGAGCAGAAATTCAAACTGACCCATCACCCGAATTTTGTCAGCATAGGAACGCGTCATTCGCAATTTCGAACTGCGTAAGCAGTGGCTCGAAAATTGTAGGTGACTGAGGCAATCCGCTTCAAAATTCGGGAAACGAGTCGAGGTGACCGATTCGGATCAAGTCGATCAGCGCCGAGCGGACCTGCGGCCAGGGAAATTCGGGGCAGTTCTCGCACCATTCACCCTCGTGGAGCACGGCATGGAGCTTGGCGGCCACGCCTTCGACGGAAGACGCCGGCGTGGCCGCCAGCGCATCGGCGAGTTCTTTCGCTATATCCACGGCTAGCTCCTCCTCTTTTTTCGCTTCGGAGTAGCCGACAGCCAAATCTGCGGCCGCCCAGCGGGCGCGCTCATCCTCTTCCTGAGCGGCGCGGTCCGCCTCGGCGCAATCAGTATTGTCGATTGAGCAGGACTCGCGAATCAACTGCATCAATTGGGTTTCCAAGCTTTGCTGCTTCTGGCAGAGCACGTCGGCGGCGTCCTGGGCAACCCTCCATTGTGTCCACATGGACATTGCCGCGTCGGCCGCTTCTATACGTGACGTGTCGAGAGGCGCGATTTCCCCGAAAGACGCCGGCGCGGCAGCGCCGACGCTCGCGACCAACAGAGTCCTTCGGGTGAAAGAAGGCGCACGCGTGGTAATCTCGGGTTCAGCCATGATCCGAGTTCCTCATTAGGCAGGGGGCTCTGCATGAGCGAGGGCCTCTCATCGTCCAGCAAGACGGCAGTTTTGCTGAGCTTTGGTCAAAGGCAAGCGTCGGCGTACGCCGGAAATAGATTTTCCGGCGTCGGATGGCGTGGTAATGGTTTTGTCACGACGCTCTCTTTTTAGCGCCGAATTCTAATAACGTCAACCCAAAAATAGAACGACGTGCTAAAAATGCTAGCTGTTCAATGCAAGATGGCGCGCGTCGCCCTGGGAATTGGCGTGCGGGAGCTAGCAGAACTGGCGCAGGTCGCGCCGGCGACGGTTTCTCGTCTCGAGGCGGGAGAGGAACTGAAACCCCGCACAGTCGCTGCGATCCGCGCGGCCCTCGAAGCGGCGGGCGTGATCTTCGTCGAGGAGAATGGCGAGGGGCCGGGTGTGAGGCTA